>NZ_CVPE01000003.1:300000-499917 GCF_001049895.1 Rubeoparvulum massiliense | reverse complement strand
TATAAGCTGTCTGGTGATGATTGCAGAAGGGTCACACGCGTTCCCATCCCGAACACGACCGTTAAGCCTTCTCACGCCGAGGGTACTTGGACCGCAGGGTCCTGGGAGAGTAGGTCGTTGCCAGGCACTTATATTCCACCATAGCTCAGTTGGTAGAGCAATCGGCTGTTAACCGATCGGTCGTAGGTTCGAGTCCTACTGGTGGAGCCATTTATGGAGAGATGTCCGAGCTGGCCGAAGGAGCACGATTGGAAATCGTGTAGGCGGTTAAAGCCGTCTCGAGGGTTCGAATCCCTCTCTCTCCGCCATATCGGCCCGTTGGTCAAGCGGTTAAGACACCGCCCTTTCACGGCGGTAACAGGGGTTCGAATCCCCTACGGGTCACCATTAAAGTATGGACGATTAGCTCAGCTGGGAGAGCATCTGCCTTACAAGCAGAGGGTCGGCGGTTCGAACCCGTCATCGTCCACCATTCGTTACATCGCGGGGTGGAGCAGTCCGGTAGCTCGTCGGGCTCATAACCCGAAGGTCGTAGGTTCAAATCCTACCCCCGCAACCAATTATATACTTGCGATGGCATCGATTTGATTTACATCCATGCGAGCAAGTAACGGGAGTACTTTAGTACAACCCATCAAATAATGGAGCTGTGGTGAAGCTGGAGTTCACGCCGGTCTGTCACACCGGAGGTCGCGGGTTCGAGTCCCGTCAGCTCCGCCATTATTTCTATCAGGTGTTGAAGAACTTTCTATTGACGAACTGATAGATATGGTGGTAAAATTTTTCTTGCTTATCAAATTGGTTCGGTAGCTCAGTCGGTAGAGCAGAGGACTGAAAATCCTCGTGTCGGCGGTTCGATTCCGTCCCGAACCACCACTATTAAGGCAATTTATTGATGCCGGTGTAGCTCAATTGGTAGAGCAACTGACTTGTAATCAGTAGGTTGGGGGTTCAATTCCTCTTGCCGGCACCATTGCTTTGGAGGGATACCAAAGTGGCCAACTGGGGCGGACTGTAAATCCGCTGGCTTTGCCTTCGTAGGTTCGAATCCTACTCCCTCCACCATTATAAGAATAGGGGCATAGTTTAACGGTAGAACAGAGGTCTCCAAAACCTCTAGTGTGGGTTCGATTCCTACTGCCCCTGCCAAATTCCGACAACTAATGTGTCAAATATCGTAATGGGTAGTAGCCAAGCGGTAAGGCAACGGACTTTGACTCCGTCATGCGTTGGTTCGAATCCAGCCTACCCAGCCACGTTAATGCGGAAGTAGCTCAGTTGGTAGAGCACAACCTTGCCAAGGTTGGGGTCGCGGGTTCGAGTCCCGTTTTCCGCTCCACCATGGAGGCATAGCCAAGTGGTAAGGCACGGGTCTGCAAAACCCTTATCCCCGGTTCAAATCCGGGTGCCTCCTCCAAGAAATTGTCACTTTACCTGAGAGCAAAAATCTTGTATAATAGTCACTGTTCACTTCATTCGCCGAAGTGGCGGAACTGGCAGACGCGCACGACTCAAAATCGTGTGATCTCCGATCATGTGGGTTCAAGTCCCACCTTCGGCACCAAAAAAGATGCGGGTGTAGTTCAATGGTAGAACATCGGCCTTCCAAGCCGAATGTGAGGGTTCGATTCCCTTCACCCGCTCCAATTTTTATCTCTATATTAAATACAAATTATCAGTTTACAGATATCTGTAAACTGATTTTTTATATGTTACAATGAAAAAAACTACCTTCAATGGGGCAGTAAGAATCAGGAGGTATGGAATGAGTAATATGAAGGAGATCATTGTATATACCGATGGTGCCTGCTCACATAATCCGGGCCCTGGTGGATGGGGAGTCATTCTCATCTTTCAGGAACACCGTAAGGAGCTATCTGGCTTTGAAGCAGAGACCACGAACCAGCGTATGGAGCTGATGGCTGCCATCAAAGCGCTCGAGGCACTAAAAGAACCATGTATGGTCAGACTACATTCGGATAGTGCCTATTTAATTAATTGTTTTCAGCAGGGATGGTATAAGAAATGGGTACAGAATGGTTGGCGAAACTCCAAGAATCAAGCCGTTGAGAATCAAGATCTGTGGCGCCGTTTATTAGAACTGGTCTCCATTCATCAGGTAGAGTGGATCAAGGTAAAAGGTCACGCTGATGATCGCTTGAATCAACGTGCTGATGAACTGGCTACCTCTGCAATTCCACGCTCATAGTTTTTGTGTACGTTACATTGGCTAACAAAGAGGCTATAGAAATGTCGGTAAGAAGGGAGGAGGCTTGACGTGACTGACTCCAATATCAGCATAGCTTTTTCTCATGGGGAACTACTGGAGCTTAAACAAGAACTGATAGCATATGCCCACCAGATTGGCATCGATAAGATCGGTTTTGCAACAGTGGAGCCTTTCGATGACCTTCTCCCTATCCTGCAAAGACGACAAGAAGCCGGTCATGCCTCTTCATTTGAAGAACAGGATATCTCGCTACGCATCGATCCTCAACGTATATTACCTGGCGCAGCATCCCTCATCGCCATTGCTCTAGCTTATCCTAGTCGAATTGGAGAGACACCCCATGGAAGCAAAGAAGGGTATCGTGGGATGATTTGTCGTGCAGCCTGGGGCGTTGATTATCATCAGGTGCTACGTGCCAAGCTTGAGGAGATTGAAGCATTCCTTAAGGCACGTGTGCCGCAAGTTAAGATCACAGGGATGGTAGATACAGGCGCCCTGGTGGATCGTGCAGTTGCAGAACGGGCAGGCATCGGTTGGATCGGGAAAAACTGTTCGCTCATTACACCTGAATTCGGTTCATGGGTCTATCTCGGTGAATTGATCACAACGATTCCCTTTCCTCCTGATTCACCAATGGAAAATGGGTGCGGTACTTGTACGCGTTGTTTGGAGGCATGTCCTACCCAAGCGTTTCTTGGTCCACATCAACTGAATGCAAAGCGTTGCTTGTCGCAGATAACCCAAGAGAAGAATTGGATTCATGAAGAGTTTCGTCTCAAGTTAGGGAATCGACTCTATGGGTGCGATACATGTCAGCAGGTCTGCCCTTACAATCGTAAAAAGGATTTTCATCTTCATCCGGAAATGGAACCGGTAGGTGAGTTGGTGAAGCCCTTGCTTAAGCCCTTTATTTCACTGGGCAAGAGGGAATTTACCGAAATATATGGTAAAACAGCAGCAGCCTGGCGTGGTAAGAAGCCACTCCAGCGTAATGCAATTATTGCATTAGCCCATTATGGAGATCGAACAGCAGCTCCACTCTTAACGAAAATTTTACGCCAAGATCCTCGACCACCAATCCGCGGAATTGCAGCATGGTCCTTATACGAAATATTTGGAGATGAATGTCGCCCTATTTTGGAGGAGAGTTTAGCTTTAGAAAAGGATCCTGATGTACGTGAGGAAATCCTGCAATGTCTTGCAAAGTGTGTACAAAAGTAATGGAATGGAGGGAGTAGTGATGCTTTACACTGAATGGCAATCTCCCATTGGTCCGCTAACGATGCTGAGTACGGAGAAAGGTATATGCGTACTAGAGTTTGGAACTTGGCAATCACTTGAGAACACCCTGAATTGTTGGGCGAAGCGTTGGTTATTACAGTCACGTTTCTGTCGGGATGATCAAGCATTTGCATCTGTAATCAGTCAACTGGATGAGTATTTTCAGGGTAAATGCTTCACATTCGATATTCCACTCCAACTGTTTGGTACACCCTTTCAAAAAAAGGTGTGGACCGCACTATTAAGTATTCCTTATGGCGAAACAAGAAGCTATAAAGAGATTGCTAATGCCATTGCACAGCCTACGGCGGTACGTGCAGTAGGCAATGCCAATAACAAGAATCCCATCGCCATCATTATCCCCTGCCATCGCGTAATTGGAAGTAATGGGGCACTGGTAGGCTATGGCGGTGGGATTGAGCGCAAACAGCAATTACTCGCTTTAGAAAAGGCAAGCTTATATCCTTCTGAATGAAGCCAGTAAGCCCCAAGAGGAGCTTAGCAGATAACCATTTTCATACTGGACGAGTGGATGCCTGTTTCGCTATGATAGTTCATGGTAATGTGAAGAGGTATGGAGTATGATTCAAGCTGAAGAAGGGAGTCCTAGAGAGTGGCTTTGCATATTGTCCTATACCAACCTGAGATACCCTCCAACACAGGCAATATTGCTCGTACATGTGCAGGTACTGGTACTCATCTTCATCTTATAAAGCCATTGGGTTTTTCTACAGATGATCGTATGTTAAAGCGTGCTGGTCTCGATTACTGGTATGCTGTAAATATTACCTACTATGATTCATTCGAGCAATTTATGGAGATTCATCATGATAAAAAGGATCGGATGTTTTTTGTTGAAACCTTCGCCAATGATCGGTACTATCATGAAGTTGAATATCAGGATGAAGATTTTTTAATTTTAGGTAGAGAGACCAAGGGAATTCCCAAAGAAATCCTTGCTCAGTTCCCTCACCAAGTGGTGCGCTTGCCTATGAATGATGTGACCCGCTCATTGAATTTATCCAATGTAGCAGCCATTGTAATCTTCGAAGCATTACGTCAACTACATTTTCCTCAGATGAAGTAGTAGAACGACGAGAAGGAGTGACCCATCTTGACAATCTTAGCAGCAGACCAGATACCCAAAACCCCATATGCCATTATTGGTGGTTCTAGCACACTTTCATTAAGTTTTCCCGAGGATCTAGAACGAGATGATACGGAAGTACTAGCATCACAGCTTGTTTTCCAAACGCCCTATGGCCCTAGTCCGATTTTTAAATATGTCCAGCTTGATAACAAAACATTTCTCACATGTAAAATGCATGGTTGGCGTCCCAATGAAGTTAAGCGGGGAGTCGCATCGCAACAATTGTTTTGGGTCTTGCAGCAAGCAGGCGTAAAGAAGATCTATGCAGAGGGTGGCGTTGGGAGTGTTAATCATCTCCTAGAATTAAGAGATTTAGTCATACCTCATGATTATATTGATCGATCCTTACGTACGGATATTGATTTAGGCGGTTCCTATCTGCTTGTGATGCGTCAACCTGTCTGCCCTACAGGTGTAGAAGCTTTATATCATGCAGCGAAAGAAGCAGTAGCAGGAAGTGATCGTCATGTGTTTAAACGAGGTGTCTATATGAACACCGATGGACGCCACTTTGAAAGTGTTGCAGAGGTAGATGCATTTCGCCGTGACTTAGTGGATATGGTGGGGCAGAGCATGTGTCCTGAAGTATATCTGGCTCGAGAAATCGGTGCTTGTTATGCGCGAATTGACATGGTAGTCAACTTTGCAGAAGGAATTCGCAAGGAATGGGAGCATAAAGATTTAAGCGACATCTTCTACAAGGAAGCTAAAACCATTGCCAATATCCTTCTCAATGCTCTTAAAGAGACTCATGATGACCAAGAAGCATGTGGCTGTCATCTCCTACGTAAGAAGACCCTTTTAAAAGATGAGTATCGTGAGCAATAGCTCACAAATACGCGTTACAAAATAAATCACCTTAGTCGTGAAGACTAAGGTGATTTTTTAAATGAATTGTAGGGCTTAAAGATTCCGTACTTTATCATCATACCCCGCTGTAAAAATACCTCCCAGAATGAGAACCGTAACAAGAATGATAATGGCGATCTTCATGAGCAATTCCCCCTAGTACTTTCTTTCCTATAGTATAACAAATGTTCATATTTAAATGAAGAGAAGAAGTTAGCTGTGGCGAATTTGACAACAAGTTTTTTACGGACGCATACAAATATAGTACTCATTAAGCGACCATGCTTCATCAAAAGGAAAGAAGAGGAGGATAACTGTGGATATTCTCAATAGACTTGCCCAGTACCAAAGGGAGGAAAGCGAATTACATTGGAATGGTACGTTTGCAGATTATCTCGCCATCGTGAAGGAGCGGCCCTATGTGGCGCAGCTATCACACGCTCGATTATACAATATGATTCGGGATGCAGGTATTGAACAACGAGAGGATGACAGTAATGAATATCAATTCTTTACGGACCAACTATATGGCTTAGAACGTACTCTGGAAAGATTGGTGGAGGAGTACTTTCATTCTGCTGCACGCAGACTGGACGTTCGGAAGCGTATTCTGTTATTAATGGGACCTGTTAGCGGCGGCAAATCAACCATTGTTACCATGTTGAAGAAAGGCTTAGAGGCATATTCACGTACAGAGGCAGGGGCGCTCTATGGGATCAAAGGGTGTCCCATGCACGAGGAGCCACTTCATCTTATTCCACACTTTATGCGTAGCGAGGTGGAACAAGAGCTGGGAATCTTTATTGAAGGAGAGCTCTGCCCCCATTGTCAGCATATGGTCAATTCAGAGTATCAAGGACGACTCCATGAGGTACCTGTAGAACGTATTCTCTTCTCAGAAATAGGAAGACGAGGGATCGGCACCTTCAGCCCTTCTGATCCCAAGTCACAAGATATTGCAGAGCTTACGGGGAGTATTGATTTTTCTACCATTGGTGATTATGGATCGGAATCGGATCCTCGTGCTTACCGTTTTGATGGTGAATTGAATATTGCTAATCGTGGCCTAATGGAATTTCAGGAAATGCTGAAATGTGATGAGAAATTTCTTTGGAATCTCTTATCGCTCACGCAGGAAGGAAACTTTAAGGCAGGTCGTTTTGCCTTGATTTCTGCCGATGAACTGATTATCGCCCATACCAATGAAGCGGAGTACCGAAGCTTCGTGGCCAATGAAAAAAATGAAGCGCTACAGTCACGGATGATCGTCATACCTATTCCCTACAATCTGCGAGTAAATGATGAGGAAAAAATCTATCGAAAATTAATTAGCCAAAGTGAATTATCCCATGTACACATTGCTCCACATGCACTCTATATTACAGCCATGTTTAGCATTCTTACACGGCTACTTCCCACGAATAAGCAGGGGATTGACCTGATGAAAAAGCTAAAGCTCTATAATGGTGAAGCTGTGGAAGGGCTGAATCATACGGATTTAAGAGAGTTGGAACAGGAATTCCCTGAGGAAGGCATGAGCGGGATTGATCCACGCTATGTGATGAACCGCATTTCCAGCGCCTTAATTCGTTCTAACGCCACATGTATCAACGCGCTTGATATCTTACGTGCCATGAAGGATGGACTGGATCAGCATCCTGCCATCACGAAGGAGGAACGGGAGCGCTATCTCAACTATATAGCCATCGCTCGTAGGGAATATGATGAGTTGGCGAAGAAAGAGGTTCAGAAGGCCTTTGTCTACTCCTATGAAGAATCAGCACGCCATTTACTGGAGAACTATTTAGATAATGTAGAAGCTTACTGTCATGGTCACAAGATGCAGGATCCCATCACCGATGAGGAATTGGATCCCGATGAGCGGTTAATGCGCTCCATCGAAGAGCAAATCGGGATCTCAGAGAATGCGAAGAAGGCCTTTCGTGAAGAGCTTCTGATCCGAATCTCCGCCTATGCTCGGAAAGGGAAGCGTTTTGAATATCAAAGTCATGAACGCTTAAAGGAAGCCATTGAGAAAAAATTATTCACTGATTTAAAGGATGTTGTTAAGATCACGACCTCGAGTAAAACACCAGATGAACAGCAGCTGAAGAAGATCAATGAGGTGAGTGCTCGCTTAATTGAAGAGTATGGCTACTGCCCTGTCTGTGCCAATGAGATTTTACGATATGTGGGAAGTCTCCTGAATCGTTAATAGGAGATTGGAAGGGGGAGAGTTCATGGATCAGTCATTTATATTATCACGGGACGATTGGTCCTTACATCGCAAAGGTCATGAGGATCAGATGCGTCATAAAGAGAAGGTTCGTCAAGCTGTTCGAAGTAGATTAGACGACCTTCTCAGTGAAGAGAGCATTGTGTTGTCCAATGGCAGTCAGGTTATTCGCATCCCCATTCGTAGCTTGGAGGAGTATCGAATTCGCTATAATTATGAGAAAAATCAGCATATTGGCCAGGGGGATGGCTCCAGCCAAGTGGGGGATGTGATTGCTCGTTCCCCTTCTAAGGAGCAAGGAAATGGTGAGGGGAGCGAAGGAACTGCGGGAACGGAACCAGGTGTCGAGTATATTGAGGCAGAGGTAACCCTAGAGGAAATAGAGGGGATGCTCTTTACACAGCTTGAGCTGCCTCATCTTCAAGAGGTTAAGCAACCGCGAAATCTCAAGTACCCCACCATACGTTTCACTGATATCCGAAAAAAAGGCTTGATGGGTAATCTTGATAAGAAACGAACGCTCTTGGAAGCACTAAAACGTCATCGTCGTCAGGGGGCTACATCTTTTACCCTTCATCCTGAGGATCTGCGTTTCAAAACCTGGGAAGAGGAGATAAAACCTTATTCCAATGCAGTTATTATTGCGATTATGGATACATCAGGTAGTATGGGAGCGTTTGAGAAGTATGTTGCACGTACCTTCTTCTTCTGGATGACACGATTTTTACGAACACAATACGATGATGTGGAGCTAGTATTCATTGCTCATCATACGGAAGCACGTGAAGTAACGGAAGAGGATTTTTTTCTCCGTGGGGAGAGTGGTGGTACCATCTGTTCATCAGCATATCAACTGGCATTGAACATCTTGGCGGAACGCTATCCTCACGCGAGCTTTAACCGCTATGTGGTGCATTTTTCTGATGGAGATAACCTTTCCTCGGATAATAATCGCAGTCTTACCTTAGTTAAGGAGCTGCTGACACAGATAAATTTTTTTGGCTATGGGGAAGTGAATCAATATAATCGATATAGTACGTTGATGTCCGTTTTTCAAAAAATCATCCACCCTGCCTTTCGTTATGTTCAGATTCGAGAACGCCGCCAGATCTATCATGCTCTAAGGCACTTTTTTTCCAAGGAGGGAAGTACCATTGGTTAGGGATGCGTGGGGTGAATTAGAACAGGCGATTGAGCAATTGACATCCTTAGCCAAATTGGAGGGATTAGACTTCTTTGATATGCGTTATGAAGTCTGCCCTCCGGATATCCTTTATACCTTCGGTGCATATGGGATGCCAACTCGCTACTCCCATTGGAGTTTTGGCAAGGCATTCTATCGAATGAAATTGGATTATGATCTTGGACTCAGCAGGATCTATGAACTTGTCATCAATTCGGATCCTTGCTATGCCTTCTTATTGGAAGGAAATTCACTCATTCAAAATAAAATGATCGTGGCTCATGTCTTAGGTCACAGTGACTTTTTTAAGAATAATCAATGCTTTACTGGTACCAACCGAAAGATGGTTCATAGCATGACTTTACATGCAGAGCGAATTCGTCAATATGAGATGCTGTATGGACGTGAACGGGTTGAGCGGTTTCTAGATGCGGCCATGGCCTTTCAGGAACATATTGAACCATCTGGATTTAAAGAGCAAAGCGGACATAAAAAAGAGCAAAGAATAGGTCAAAAAAAGTCAATGACATCCCGGAATCCACAGAGGAATAAAAATCCTTATGAAGAATTATGGAAGCTAGACCAATGGAATTCTTCAGCAACAGAAGCGGGAGAAGAAAGAGGGGGTAAACGTTATCCTTCTCACCCAGAGAAGGATATTCTCTTCTTTATTCTTCAGCATTCCTCCTATTTGGAGGAATGGCAGCGTGATATCCTCTCGATTGTACGTGACGAGATGCGCTACTTCTGGCCACAAATAGAAACAAAGATCATGAATGAAGGTTGGGCCACCTACTGGCATACACGCCTCCTAAGACAGCTGGATCTCGATGAAGGGGAGACCATCGAATTTGCTTGTTTGCATAGCCAGGTTATTCATCCCTCATCTACGGGTATCAATCCCTACTATCTGGGCTATCGAATGTTTGAAGCATTGGAGAAACGATGGGGTAGGGAGAAAATATTCGAAATTAGGGAGGTAGAATCAGATCAGTCTTTTTTACGAAACTATCTCAATGGAGACATCATTGAGGATCTCGATCTTTATCTCTTTAGCAAAGAGGGACGAGAGTATAAGATTACAAGCAAGAATTGGGAGGAAGTACGGGATCATCTTGTGAATATGCGGGTGAATGGTGGCTTCCCGTATCTAATGGTGGAGGATGCTGATTATGGGAAACAAGGTGGTCTCTATATTCGTCACTATTACGAAGGTATCGAGTTAGATATCCAGTATCTCGAAAAATGTTTGCCTTATCTCTATCAGCTATGGGGTACCAATGTTTATCTGGAAACCATTCTCGATCAACGAGAATTTCTCTTTTCCTATGATGGGGAAAAAACAAAAAGAACAGCGCTCCCTCATGTTTAGAAGATTTATTTTTCCTAAAAATACGAACAAAACTGATAAATATGACTTTAGTCTATTACGACATGCTACCCTCTATGGTATAGAATATGTATAGGTGTATTTGCCTACATTGAAGGGGGAGCAGATATGAGAAAATTCCTTTCTAACTTAGGAATCACTGTAAAAATCAATCTGTTGGTGGTTCTTTTGTTGCTATTCCTAGGGGGAGGAATAGGGCTTATTGTGTATCAGGAGGTATATGACGGGATCAAAGCAACAGCCGTGGAGAAAGCACGGTCTGATCTACAATTCGGTTATACCACCTTGGATCACCTTTATCCAGGTGGTTGGGAGATCCGGAACGGACAACTGTACAAAGGGCATGTTCTTGTCAATGATAATGAGGAAATGGTTGATCAAATTGCAGCCTATTCCGGTGGAACGGTTACCATCTTTCAAGGTGATACGCGAATTACAACCAATGTCATTCGTGATGGGAATCGGGCAGTTGGAACCAAGGCTTCGGAGGCTGTCATTGGGCAAACATTGAACCAGGGTAAAAACTTCTATGGTGAAGCAGATGTAGCGGGGAAAACATATCAAGCAGCCTATATGCCGATTCGGAATGCCAAGGATGAGATTATTGGAATGTGGTATGTTGGTGCCTCACAAGCACTGATCGATGAGACACTTGAAAAGATCACCATGAAGATCTTTGTTTTTATTCCCATTGTGATTCTCTTGTCAGTGCTTGTGGTGCTGTTCTTTACACGAGGGATGAAAAAGCAATTGCATCATCTTACAGATGCTATGCTCTTAGCTGGTGAAGGCAGCTTTGAACAAACGATTCATACAGCCTCACAGGATGAGATCGGTCAGATTGGAAACTCCTATAACCAGATGCGGGAGCAATTGCATAAGCTGGTTTTCCACGTTCAGGATTCAGCGGAGCTGGTAGCCAGTTCGGCGGAAGAGCTACAGGCTGGGATGGAGGAGACAGGAAAGACTACAGAAAGCATCACCCTCTCCATCCAGGAGGTGTCCGCTTCCTCGGAGCAGCAATTTGCGAAGGTACAAGGAGCGCATCAATTGATCAACTCCATTGCAGGTGATATTGATGAGGTGGCTCATGCAGTGACCGAAGTGAATCGAGTAACCGCTGAGACAACCCAGATTGCTGAACAAGGGCATCAGGTGGTTAAAGATACAATTCAGCACATGAATCATCTACAGGAGACGACGAAGGGGATTGCTGGTAACGTCATCGATCTTGGAGAAAAATCCCGAGCTATTCAGCAGATCGTTACCATGATTACAGAGATCGCTCAACAGACCAATCTTTTATCCCTCAATGCGGCCATTGAAGCTGCAAGGGCAGGTGAACACGGCAAGGGCTTTGCTGTTGTTGCCGACGAGGTTCGAAAGCTTGCAGAGCAATCCGCTACTGCTACACAAGAGATTAAGGATCTAATCAATGAGATTCAGGTCTCCATCTCTTATTCGGTTACCGGAATGAAAACGGAAGAAGAGGTAGTAGCAAAAGGTATTGAACTAGTGCAGCAGGCAGGTGAACAATTCTCCACGATCCTAGATAATATTCGAATTGTTGCTCAACAGGTTGAGGGAGTGATGTCAGGTGCAGAGGGAATGACAGCTTCATCACAGCGCATGGTTCAAGTTATGCAGGATGTCCAAAAGCTTACAGAGGAATCCTCTGCCTTTATTGAGAATGTTGCTGCAGCAGCTGAAGAGCAGAATGCGACCATGGAGGAGATGGTGGCAGCAGCGGAAACGTTGGCACAAACCTCTTCCCAACTACAGGAAGCAACTGCGAAATTCAGGTTTGGGTCAATAAAACAGGAAAGATAATACCAAGATTAATAAAAAGAGCAAGCGCATTCCTCAATGGGTAGGCGCTTGCTCTATATATTTTTATGCCGCTAGTTAGAGAAGAACTTTACTTTGGTTGAAAAACATCGTGGTCCACATAGCGTTGACCATTCATTGCGCTGAGTAGGTTGATAGCTACTTTGGCCCCATCGCCTGCG
Organism: Rubeoparvulum massiliense; assembly: GCF_001049895.1. Classification (GTDB taxonomy): domain Bacteria; phylum Bacillota; class Bacilli; order Rubeoparvulales; family Rubeoparvulaceae; genus Rubeoparvulum; species Rubeoparvulum massiliense. Next base: position 487,589 of record NZ_CVPE01000003.1, on the reverse strand, counting down.
GTAATAATGGTATGTAGGCTAACGCCTGCACAGATACCAGCTGCCCAAACACCAGGAAGTGAGGCTCTTCCTTCTTCATCCACCTTATAGATTGATTTTACCCGTGGCTCTGTACCTGGAACGATTTCCAACCCCAGTTCAGCACCGAGATCAGTAGACATTCCTGTTGCTAGAATCACTTGCTGGGCAGAATATGATCCCTTTTCACCTTGTAGTATAAACCCATTCTCTTCTTTTTTGATGTGTTGAACTTCCTCCCGTGTTACCTCTGCACCAAACCGTTTCGCTTGGTTGATCCCAGTTTCCATGAGATCAGGTCCTGAAATCTCCATCACCCCATAATGGTTCTCCATCCAAGCTCTTTTGGTAATACTTTTATCATTATCCACCAGGAGTACATGCTTGCCAGCTTTGGCGATGAATAGAGCTGCACTAGCTCCTGCAGGACCTGCACCAATAATTGCTACATCATACATATGCTTCACTCCCATATAATTTAGTTTTTATTACTTAATAATTATTATAATTAAACAGGATAAATAATGCAAATTTTTGCAAACAGATAATAAATACGAAGGTTATCGACAGAGCATACGTTCTGTGAATAACTTATCCACAAAAAATGACAAGATACCAAGCGAAAAAACAGGGTTATACACACTCTATCCACATATTATCCACATAAATCTGTGGATAACAGAACGCTTGTTCCACAAATTTATCTATGATATGATTAAGCAAATTATGGAAGTGGAGGGATACCAGTGACTGTGATAAGCGATCAATCTTTAATTGAAGCATATTTTAAAGCGGTGGAGCTTCAATTAGATTTAGAGTTTATCCATCTATTATACCGAGAGATTGAACGACGTAATCTAACCTTACAGGAAGCCATTGGAGAATGAACAATGATGGCTATTCCCAGTTACTAAGACCTATGAATATGAAGATGTTCTTTATTTTTTCTCCTCTACATTGCCACGAAAAGTAGGTAAAGCAATTGTAATGGTCGTTCCTTTTTGCCATTCACTTTGGATCTCCAAGGTACCATGATGACGAATCACGATCTGCTTCACAATTGCCAGTCCTAAACCAGTTCCCCCTTCTTGTCGACTACGTCCCTTATCTACACGGAAGAAACGTTCACCAATTCGCGGAAGATCATCTGCAGGAATACCAATTCCAGTATCGGAGATAGCTAAGAGTGCTTGTTCATCCTCTTGTCGTAAGGAGAGCTTGATCATTCCTCCCTCAGGTGTATAGCGATTGGCATTGGTCAATAAATTGTGGATAACCTGTTCCAATCGATCCTCATCACCAAAAACAATCACGTCATGATCTAATTGGAGATGTAAATGCTGTTTTTTCATTTCAATATGCGGCAATAGAGTATCTGCCACCTCGGTAATGAGTTGGGCAAAGGGTAAGGCGGTTTGTTGCAGTGGATAATCCCCTTCCAATGTAGCCAAGTCAAGGAGATCCCGAACCAGCCGTTCCATTCGACCTGCCTCACGTCGAATTAAACGAAGGTATTTCTGTTCCTGCTCTTCAGAGGAGACAACACCATCGAGAAGCGCTTCGCTATACCCTTGAATATAACTGATGGGTGTTCGCAATTCATGGGAGACATTGGCAAGGAATTCCTTCTTACGCTCATCTTCACTTTGTAATGCATCCGACATGATGTTGAAAGCCATACCTAAGCGTCCTACTTCGTCCTCAGTAGGGATGGTAATCTTATCAGAAAAATTACCCTTCGCCATTTCTAAAGCGATTTTTTCCATGGACTTTAATGACCTTGTAAGGTAAGAAGCAATTCGTTGCCCCATCAAGAGTGCGATACCAATCAAGAGAATGGCAGAAAGAATTAAGATATGCTGAGCGTTTTGTAATGTCTCTTGGATAGAGGCGAGGGGAACATAGAGGTAGAGCACGCCCGCCAATCGATTCTCTTCTAATAGAGGGACCATGACGGCAAGAATATCCCGCTCAAATCGGGGTTCATAGCTGCGTTTGGTCAGCGCTTTCCCTTGTAAGAGTTCTGCTCGTTCCTCACCGCTGATTAAGGAGTCATATTGAATATCAAAGGGTAAGCAAGCACTTAGCTCCCGAGGATTTTCCACAAGAAAAATCTCTGCTTCAGAGATGCGATTATACCATTCTACCTTCTCACCTAGTACCTCTTTAACAGGACCACCATGATACTCTTGGACTAACTGCTTCCCTTCGTATAGCAAGGAGTTTTCAACACCATCTACATAGAGCCGTTCATAGAAAAACTGTACAAGCCCATAGGAGAGCAAGAGTGCAATAATAAAAGTTGCACTGATGGTTAGCCATAGCTTCTGTTGTAATGAAAGTGTTAACTTTTTCATCATTACACCTCAAATTTATAACCAATTCCCCAGACTGTTTGGATTAATGATGCTTCTTTTCCTAGCTTTAAGCGGAGCGTCTTCACATGAGTATCGACAGTACGTACTGTTCCATAGTAATCATAGCCCCATACTTTATTCAGTAACTGTTCGCGACTAAGTACTTGACCCTCATGCTGACAAAAGGTGAGAAGCAGATCGAATTCCTTCAAGGTTAATGTGATTAATTGCCCATTCAGTTTGACCAAGCGCCCTTTTTCATCAATGGAGATAGGACCATAATTGGTTGTCTCTTCTTCATGTTCGATTTTTTGCGTTCTACGTAGAACAGCTTCAATTCGTGCTACTAGTTCATGAGGGCTGAATGGTTTACTAATGTAATCGTCCGCTCCAATTCGTAAACCATGGATCGTATCCCATTCATCACCGCGTGCAGTCACAAAAATAACAGGGACATTGGAGACCTCACGTATCTTTACACAAGTACTCATTCCATCAAGCTGGGGCATCATGATGTCAAGAAGGATAAGGGCTACCTCATGATTCTTCAATAGTTGTAGGACTTCGAAGCCATTGGATGCTTCCACAACAGCATAGCCCTCACGTTGTAGGTAGAGAGCGATTAGCTCACGCATCTCTGCTTCGTCATCTGCGATTAGAATGGGCAATTGGTTCATGATTCATCTTCCTCTCGTAGGATTAGCTGGAAGGGCTGTTTACCTACTTGAATTGTGTTTTCAATCTGCAACTTCGACGGATGTATTACATAGAGCTCATTACTATCTAGACTAGTAACATAGAGATACTCATGATCTGCAATCAAGCTCGATGAATTACTACCTACCTGCAAGGAATTTACAACACGCTTGCTCTCTGCATCCACCTGATAGAGTGTGCTTGTTCCATGGCTCAGCACATAAACGAAGTCTCCCCATTCAGCAAAAGCGATGGGCATATAAGGTGTTTGAATGGTTGTTTTGATACTACCATCTATCGTATTGAAAATGGTAACCGCTTCCTCCACTTCTGAACCTGCTCCATGACCTCCAACCCAAAGCTCATTCTCATCAATTCGGTATAAGCCGCCAAAGGGAAAAGGGGATGAAGGGAAGGTTTGATCATAATTCATCTCAGTGAGATTCACCCTTCCGATCATATCATCGTAAAAGTGATAAACAAAGAGATAATCAGGACCTACAAGTAATGTATAAGGTCGTTCACCACCTTGTAATTCCTTGATTTCATGGCCTTCAAGTGAAAAAAAACGCAAGGAATTTTTCTCGTGATCGGTGAGATAGATGGTCGTACCGTCATGTGAGAGGGCAGCATTGGTAATTCCAGTACCGACAGGCCATCTGGTGATCTCCTCACCGGTAGAGAGTGAGTAAATCATAATGTAGGATAGATCCTTTCCGTATAATAAGAGATGGTCCTGATCAGGGAACAGCAACCCTCCTGTAATTGCTTCTTTCCATTGCCAACGTGTGATCTCTTGAAAGGAAGAGCGTTCTATAAAGGAGAGCGTATGATCTCCTTGGTTAAAAACCAATAATACTGGTTGCTTAGTTAATAGTGGTTGAAAGCTCTCTTTACCACAACTAGAAAGAATAAGTATGAAGAATAACGATGTAACAAGTAGGGAAAGACGTTTCACCAATGAAATACCTCCTTTCTGCTTACATGATCAATTGGAGCAGACTTCGAAATTGGACCAAATGATGAAGCAGGATATTTCACCTCTATTTTAACATTCTTTCGAAAGAAGTCCTCCACTTCAAAGGAAATGATGGGCTCTATTATTTAGGCTCAATAGTTTGGTACACTTCGTGCTTTTTTGGAGAAAAGTTCACACAATCCTCAAAAACATTTGCTACGTTAACTATGGTAACAATAGTTGAAAATAAGGAGGATTTGTATGAAATTTTCACGCATTTTTATCCTATTCGTAACGATGAGTGCTTTACTATTGGTTACAGCCTGTGGAAATAGTGAGAGTAACACTACACCGAACACAACAAACAATTCTGCCACTGAAGCAGCTATGGCTCAACAACAAGAAAGTCATGAAGCTGCAGAGAATCTAGCTGAAAAAACAGAAGCGGATGCCATCTTCACTCCACAAGAGCCCGGTGCAGACGAAAAGTGTGCATTTTGTAATATGGTAGTCTACCATGATGATCATGAAATGGGTGCTTTTACAGCACAACTAGTCACTGCAGATGGTACACACTATTTCTTTGATGATGTAGGTTGCATGCTTAATTTTCAACGTACCTTAGAAGCTGAGGTAGCTCATGAATGGGTGCGAGACTTAAATACGTTGGAATGGGTTGAATATGAAGAAGCCATCGCTGTTTCAGCTAATATTCTAACGCCGATGAAATATGGTTATGCCTTCTTCACTGGAGCAGAGGACGCTCAAGCTTATGTTGATACGCATCAAGATGTAGAAGCAGAGCTCTTAGCAGATAAAGCCGAAATTGATCAGGTTTCTAAGGAACGTTGGGAAAAGAAAATGAAAAAAATGCAAGAGAGTCAAATGAATCAGGATAATAGTGAACATGGTACTGACGATCATGGAGAACATCAGCAAGAAGAGAAGCAAGATGACCAAGACCATAGTGGTCATTAAGCAAGAGTACAAGTAAGGAATAGACTGGCGAAAAAGAGCATGGTTAACAGCCATGCTCTTTTTATATGCCGTTTAAGTGGACTGAAGATAGTGGAAGAATAGATCCTCCCATGACATCAACACGCCATCCTGCTGCCGTAGCTCTGCTAAGCTCCCTAGTACAAGGAGCTTACCCTCATTCATTAAAGCAACACGGTCCGCTAATTCCTCCACATCGTGTAGGATATGAGATGTAAAGAGAATGGTCTTGCCATTCTGCTGAAGCTGACGAACGATCTGCTTAAAATGGTGAACCCAGATGGGGTCCAAGCCATTGGTCGGTTCATCAAAGATGAGTAATGGTGGATCGGTAAGTAAACTCTGAGCTAACCCTAGTCTTTGCTGCATCCCCTTGGAGAAAGTACGCACCCTCTCATCTTGATGGGAGGTAAGGCCAACCAACTCTAATACTTCAGGTACGCGGTAAAGTGGAGCATCTTGTAATCGAGCAAGGTAGCATAAGATCTCCCTGGCAGTTAAATGAATGGGATAACGGATTTGATCAGGGAAATAGCCAAAGAGCTGGCGCTTCTTAATAGCGAGCGAAGAGAATGTCTCGCCCTGAAGTAGGATCCTCCCTGTGGTTGGCTTAAGCATACCGACGATGATCTTGAGTAATGTGCTCTTTCCAGCACCATTACCGCCACATAGAGCTAGAACCTCACCTTCTCGCACTTGAAATGAGATGGGGGCTAGCTTGACTTGGTTATGAAATGATTTACTAATATTCTCTACTTCAAGAATGTATCCTTCACTCATCTTGGGTTCTCCTCTCCATTATCAGGGTAAAAAACAATGGGATGATGATCCAAAGTATTGCTACACCTAAATAGAGAAGCTGTCCTACCCAGGCTTCACTCCAGGTAACAAATGAGTAGAGCTCGGGTCCGAAGAGGATGCCGCTGCCCATAGATAAGATAACCCAGGAGCGAACGAGCTCTACGGGATTAAAGTAAAGAGAGACCACAAGAAAAGGAAGAATCCATGTTTTTGGTAGCCATGTAGCCAATATAAATAGGAAGAATTCATAGAATAAGAGAAGCCAAGCCCAGATGATTAAGCTTGTCCCCATTGCCTGTAAGCGATTCTTACTCCAGGCTCCAAGCATAATGGCTATGGCAAGAAAAATCGCTGCCAGGATGATGGAAGCACTCCAAAAGGTGAGAAATGTCTGAACAGGGAAAGTAGCACCTTGAAAGACAAAAAAGAATCCTGAAATGGCATAACCTATGGAAATAACCATTACCATGCCCAAGAGTAGGCCCAAATATTTACCACCGATTAGACTAAGTCTACTCAAAGGATAGGTACGGAGAAGGGGGAGCCAACCATCCTCCTGTTCACCAGCCCAGTTCATACTACCAAATAGGAGTGCAATTAATGGCACTAGTAATAGTGAGAGGTTAAGTAAATTTGCAGTGCTGATCGTGAACCCATCATAGCCTGAATATGCTCGCGTACCAATCATTGAAATAATCAGGGCAAGAATAGCAAAAAGAATGGAATAGTGGAGGATCCACCTGCTTTTGATCAGCATCAATAGCTCTTGGCGTGCAACGGATCGAAGCTTTCTCATCATCGCACCCTCATTTCACTAGCTCAAACCAGTTATGCTCAAATAACTGAGGTGTGGTAATTAGCTCAGCATCAGGATATTCCATCATGTACCTCCGTGCAGACTCTTCATTACTAAAACTAATCACCCCATAGGCCATGGGTGTCCAAATGTCAGGGTGGTAAACATGGACAGCATTGGTCCATTCAATCCACTGATTATTATCGGTATCTTTCACATAGACAGCACCTAAATCGAGGCTGTTCTTTTCCCCTGCTTCAATAAACTGAACCATACAGCCAATATCATCAAATTTATAGGCAGTCTTATCCTTTGTTATTAATTGTGTGATATGTTCATCGTGAACAAGTGACATATTACAGACTGCACAAACATCCACTTCTGGGTTGATCGACTCTGGTGGATAGGTACTATCATTGCTACAGGCAGTACCCAGGATGAGAATGGTCGTCAGCATCAGTAGCGTTAGAAGTACTCTTTTTTGTTTAATATACATGGTATACCTCCTTACTTCGTCACAAATTAGACACATCGTCAATGTAACAGGAAAATGTGAAGAAAGTGCGAAATTCCGAATCTTTAAGACAAAAAAAGGAGTTCAACCATGTTGAACTCCAAAGAGTAACTTCTATTGTTACATACTAGGGTTGCCTGTTTACTTACTACGCTGTTGATTCTCCTTGGGCGGAAGCTTCAACAGTGGGTAGAAGATGAAGGCGGATAAGATGAGACAGATACCGAGGATGAAGCCTTTCATATCGGATGTACCTGTCAAGACCAGCCAGGTAAAGTAGATCGCAGCGATAAAGGAGATGATACCATCGATGGTACGAGCTCTTTTATCTTTTTCATAGGTTTCTCCGCTTATCACCAGTTTCAGCTGGTAGATGGGTCCCATGCCTAATGGCAATAGGTAGGTTAGGATGGAGACAAAGACGATAAAGTCAAACACTTGTGCCATGGATTGAGAAATGGCAGAGAAAAGAAAAAGTTGGCTTAAGGAGCAAGAAAGAAACAAGGAAAAGACTGGCGCTTTTCGACGATTCTCTTTGGCGAATTTCTCGATGAACATCCCATTTTTTGCTGCTTGATAGGGAACCTCTGCTGAGATCATAACCCAACCGATGGTTGTCCCTACAATGGCAATACAGCCTAGAATGGCAATGATACTACTTCCTGCAGACCCAACCACATTATACATGGCATCCGCTAATGGCTTCTCCGAAACAATTAATTGGGATTGGGGCATGGTACCCATAACGAGCAATGTGATCCCTACATAGAGGATGGTTGTGATAAAGAGTCCAGTAATCGTCGCCTTTCTAATATCACTTTTTCGTTTGGCACGATCAGAGAAGACGACAGCTGACTCAATTCCAGCAAATGCCCACAATGTAGAAATAGCAGCATGGTTCACCTGGCCAAAAACACTCACGACTTCTCCTGCATCGTTGTAGCGCGGTTGATCTAGAGGAAAGAAGTAGCTGGCATCAAAGGAATAGATGGCAACCACAATAAAGAAAAGGAAGCCAAGAACCTTTGTTAAGGTCGCGATAAAGTTCACCTTACCAGCAGTCTCCATGCCTCGCCAAATCGTAAATGTGATTAACCATAAGAGTAGAGACGCAATGAGAAAGGACAGAAAATTACCTAGGTACAAGTCAAAGGAACCGAGAGACCATATAATTTCTTTACTAGATAGAATCGGGAAGATTGCAGACAGATAACTGGTGAAAGTGATTAGCATAGCTACCACTCCAATGAAGTCTGCAACCCAGTAGCCCCAAGTCACCAAAAATCCACCGAGGAGAGAACGGCGTTTGTTCTGGAAGAGCTCCTTGGCATAGATTTGTGGTCCGCCAGTAATGTCTGGTTTACGAAGTGATAGATTTCCATAAACCAAAGCTAACATTAGTACACCCAAAGCGGTAAAACTCCAAGCCAGTAAAACACCTAATGGACTTGCTACGGCTGCGAGGGTTCGTGGCAACATAAAGATACCTGATCCGCCCATATTACCAACAACGAGGGCTGTTAGTAGCCAAAACCCCATCTTTTGCTGTTCCTGTTCCATTCATTTATCCCCTTTTGTTAGTTTTTGTGCAAGCGCACGCAACTTATCTTTTAGGGATGATGAAGGGGTGAAGATTTACTCTGTTTTTTGTTTAAGATGAATAGGATCATCTTTAATATAGTTAATTAAAAATGGTTTCTCAATGTTGAAACGGGAAAATATAAGAATATATTATGGCAATCTTTAGATCTAGAGCTGATCTAGCTCAATTTCTCTACTCTCGCCCAATTTAGTAGCGCCAAAACAATCATTAAAAGTAACCCACTGAAAAGTAGGAGTGTTATAGGAAAGTGAGCGGATTTACCTATAGACTGATTTTGCCCCCAATGTAAGAAGGGAGCCATTTGTGGAGAAGGATCCATTCCTTTGATCATGGTAGGATTAAGCATTTGTTCATTGATCGCTGACCAGAATTGCATAGCAGGGCTTTGAAAAAAGAGTTGAAACGCTGGAATTTCCATGATGAAGTCACCGGTAGAGGAGTAAGCAAAGTATGGGCTATCACCAAATCCATTGTGGTCCAAATCTCTTCCCTGATATCCATCCCAATAATTATCCTGTAGGCTTCCATCTGGAACAGGAGAAGCATCAGCTGACCCAAGGCGGATTTGAATCATATTTCCTATCCATTGATTCCGCTTAATTTGGAGCTCATTATTTACTTGAAGCAGCAGTAATCCGGTATGATTGCCTGTAATTTGATTCTCCGCAATGGTGAGCTCTTGAGCATTCTCTAAAGCAAGGGCATTACTGTTCTGAACCAATTGATTGCTCATAAACTGAATTTGATCAGCTTCATAGATCATGGTGCCATACCCTCGATAATGAAGATGATGGGAAATCAGGTTCTGATTGAGCTCTAAATGATTGGAATACATCACCATAAAACCCGTAATATTATGATGAAAGTAATTTTCTATAGCTTGTGTGTTCTCTGAGAACATAAAATGAGTACCATAGCGGGAATTGCTAATCTCATTACCGGTTATTCCAACCTTTTTTGCGTATTCCAAATAGATCCCATCTTGGACACCCGTGATCTTATTCTGTAGGATATTTACCTGTTCTGTTCCTGCTACGTGGATTCCATTTCCCCGCTTTGAGAAGTGGTCAGGGTAACTAGAGATGGTACTAGTCTTGATGACCACATCCTTTGCTTGATTAAGATAAACTCCGTGTTTCACCTGGTTAATGGTGAGATCAGCGAAAATGAAGTGGGAGCCCTCTGCATAGATCCCAGCATCGCGGGAACCGAGACCACTCTCCTGAATGAATAAGCCTTCTAGTGTTACAAAATCTGCCTCAATCTGAATTACATGTCCGGTTCCCATCCCTGTAATAACAGCACCATTTCCTTTTAGATGGATCGGCTTATTAATCTGGATCGGCCCTTGATAGTTGCCTGCTGACAGGATTAGGGTACTGTTAGGCTGAGCATCATCGATGACCTGTTGAAGTGACTGCTTTGGAGTCACCAATTCCCTCTGTGGTTCTGAATCGGCACCTGTCACCATGGGAAATGAGGTGTTCAATACTATGAGTACAGTTAACAACTGTGACAATAGTAGATTTGAGGTGCTCTTTTTCCTTGTGTAACCCATAATCCTCTCCTCCTGCTCGAAGAATATAGGGTAACTGTACCATAAAACTGTGAAGAAAATACGAAGTGGAACAAAAGAAGCACCTGCCGCAAACAGGTGCTTCTCAAGATAGTTTTTATTAGGATATCTTTTTTTTGGGGAGGAGTGGATAAAAGAGCAACCCACTGACCAGTAAAAGGATACCTAGAAGGAATCCAATAGGGTCCGCTGTACCTGTGATAACAAGCCAGACGGAGTATAGCGATGCAAGTGTGCTAATAATGCCATCAACCCAGCGTCTCCCTCGCTCCTTTTCATAGGTTTCACCTGTGAAGACGAGCTTGAGCTGATAGAAGGATGCGATGCCCAGTGGCAATAAGTATGTGAGGATGGAGACGAAGACAAACAGATCAAAGACACGTGCCATTGATTGCGAGATGGTGGAAAAGAGAAAAATCTGTGTTAAGCCACAAGATAGCAATAAAGAGCGATGTGGTACTTGCGCTTTGTTTGTTGGTAGAAAAAATCGTAAAAACATGCCATTTTTCGCAGCTTGATGGGGAACCTCAGCAGCGATCATAATCCAACCAATGGATGTACCTAGGATGGCCACACAACCGAGGAGGGAAATGATATAGCCACCGGAAGGGCCAATAGCATGAATTAAGGCATCGGCCAATGGCTTTTCTGATTGGATTAACTCTTCTTGTCCCATATTGCCCATCACTAATAGAGTAATGCCAATATAGATCAACGTAGCAATCAAGAGGCCGGTAACAGTAGCCCATTTTACATCGGATGCTCGTTTGACACGGTCAGATAAAACGAGAGCTGACTCAATCCCAGCAAATGCCCATAAGGTGGAGATCGCAGCGTGATTTACTTGACCGAACAATGATACGGGTACGCCCACCTCATCAAATCGCGGTTGAACTAAAGGAACAACGTTATTGATGTCAAAGGTGAAGAGTGTGACGCCAATGAAGAAGAGAAATCCTAGTATTTTCGTAAATGTAGCAATAAAATTGACCCGCCCAGCTGTATCCATACCAAGTAAGATTGTGCCAACAATTAGCCAAAGAAGGCCAGAACAGACAAGGAAGGTAAGGGCATTACCCACTCTTAATTGAAATGTTCCGATCTCCATGAGGATTGCTTGGCTGGTAAGGATGGGAAAGAAAGTAGAAAGATAACTTGCAAAGGTAATAAGAATTGCAACCACTCCAACGAAATCGGCTACCCAGTACCCCCAAGTGACAATAAAACCACTGAGGCGCGCACGTTTTGGATGCTGGGAAAATAATTCCTTGGCATAGATTTGCGGTCCACCAGTGATCCCTGGCTTCCGAATCGCCAAATTACCATAAACCAATGCCAGCATAAATACGCCAAATCCGGTTATACCCCAAGCCCATAAAACACCTGCAGGACTGGCAACCTCAGCCAGTGTTCGTGGAAGCATAAACGTACCTGAACCAACCATATTGCCAATTACCATTGCCGTTAAGATAAAAAAACCAAGCTGACGATTTTTCATGGTGTATTCCCCGTTTCCATCTTGATAAGATGAAGCTTGGCAAGTACGTTAAGCGGATCAAACATATTGTAAACCCATAGGATCACATTAACAATCAAAAAAAATAATCTGTCTATTTCTTTCGAGAAGCGTGCTGGATGATCTATTGGAAGGACGAGATGAGGAGGAAAAGAAGTGAGAATTGTGCAGACTCAATCCATGTATACCTATGAGAAGCTCTGTATCAATTTGCAGGCACTAGCCTTAGCCTATCCAAAATGGATCGCTTACGATTCATTAGGTAAAACAATTTATAATCGGGAGATCTGGTGCCTCCGTCTCGGAAAAGGAGCGGTGCCATTATTCTTGAATGGTGCTCATCATGGTCGCGAGTGGTTAACCAGTCTATTGCTTATGAAAATGGTGGAGGAATACAGCCGACTAGTGATGAAGCAAGAAGTATATGAGCAGCTAGACCTCCGTCAATTGCTAGAGGAAGTTACCCTCTGGATCGTTCCAATGGTAAACCCAGATGGTGTCACTCTTCAGCAATTTGGTGTTCAAGCGTTTCCAATAAGGGTTCATCAACAACTACTGGAGTTTAATCTTGGTTCCCGTGATTTTACACGTTGGAAGGCTAATGGTGAGGGGATCGATTTAAATCGCCAATACCCTGCACGCTGGGCAGAGATTCAAGATGATATGGGGCGTCCTTGCTATAAGCAGTATAAAGGGAGGAAACCATTGGAGGCTAATGAGGCGAAATGGCTAGTAGAACTCACATATGCCATTGAGCCAAGGCTAGCCTTGGCATATCATTCAGCGGGGAAGGTACTCTATTGGTACTTTCATAACTCTCCTCAAACATTGGCGCGAGATTGTCGATTAGCCAACCAATTTGCGATGCGAAGTGGTTACCGTCTTGTCCAGCCTGAATTATCACCTAATGGTGGTGGATATACCGACTGGTTTATTGAAACATTTCAGCGACCAGGCTTTACACCTGAACTAGGCTACTATCCTGGCGAACGCCATTTACCCCTCCATTGTTTCCAAGAGGAGCTTCATATCCATCTGCCCCTGGTCCTATGGCTTGCAAGAGAAGCCCCTCATATTAGCACATGAGGGGCTTCTCTACACTTATTAAGCAATCATAGCTCTATGCTTCAGCTTTGCTGGCTGAAGGGTTGTCCTCCAAGCGAATCTCAGAAATGATCGGTAAGAACATCGGAGACCGTCCTGTTTTTTCTTGAACAAAGGGTGTAATCTGGTCGGTTAAGGCCTGTTTTAAGCGACCCCAGTCTGTCACTTTATTGGATAGCTGTTTCTCTAGCGTTTCACGAGCGAGGGCTTGTAATTGGTCGATTAATTCTTGGGACTCGCGGACATAGACGAAACCGCGGGTAATAATATCGGGTCCAGCAAGAATTTGACGCTTTTTCATATCGATGGCTACAACGAGTAGGATCACGCCATCTTGGGATAGCGTCTTACGATCACGCATTACCACATTCCCAATATCACCGATACCACGCCCATCGATAAAGACAGGACCTGCTTGGACCTTCCCACCAATCCATGCATCATCTCGGGTAAAGTGAACCTGATCACCATTATCAAGGATAAAGATATTCTCAGGAGGGATGCCAGTCATTTCTGCCAATTTTGCATGGGTGTGTAGCATCCGGTATTCACCATGGATAGGGACAAAATATTTGGGCTGGATTAGGTTTAACATTAGTTTTAACTCTTCCTGACTCCCATGTCCAGAGGCATGTATTTCCGTATTGGAATTATAAACAATATTGGCACCTGTTTTGGATAATTGGTTAATTACCCTTGATACGCTCTTGATGTTACCAGGGATGGGGGAAGCAGAGATAATGATGGTATCTGTATGATGTAGTTCAATATCAGGGTGAGCTCCATTGGCCATTCGGGTAAGAGCGGCCATCGGTTCACCTTGGCTCCCGGTAGAAATAATTAGCACCTTCTGGTCAGGAAGCTGGTTCACCTTCTTAAGGGGAACGATGGTATCCTTCTGTACATTGATATACCCTAATTCTTGACCCACCTGAAAGACACGTTCCATACTTCGGCCTGCTAAGGCAATCTTTCGTCCTTCCTTTTCTCCAGCCTCTACCACTTGCTGTAGGCGATGCACATTGGAAGCGAATGTAGCTAAAATAATTCGTCCCGTTGCCTGTTCTACGATCTCCATGATATTTTGACCAATTATCGAGTCTGAGAAGGTGTAGCCAGGGCGCATACTATTGGTACTATCAGCTAATAGCGCCAGTACATTCTGCTTCGATAAAGCAGCTAGAGTAGCATAGCTAGCCTTTTTCCCAATGGGGGTCTGATCAAATTTAAAATCACCAGTGTGGACGATGATCCCTTCTGGTGTTTCAAAAATAATCCCGAGTGCATCGGGGATACTATGGTTAACATTAAAGAAGCGAATGGTGAAGTCACCCAACCTTACTTCACTCTCTTCGTCTACTTCCACATAGGTGGGAGGCTTAAGCCGAGCTTCTTCAATTTTCCCCTTAACGAGTCCGATTGTGAAGCGACTTCCATAGATAGGAAGATTGATTTCCCGTAATAGATAGGGAATACCTCCGATATGGTCTTCGTGGCCGTGGGTTAGAAAGAGGCCCTTCACCTTTTGTTTGTTTTGAATTAAATAGGTGAAGTCAGGAATAATATAGTCGATCCCATACATGTCATCATCGGGAAACTTAATTCCTGCATCCACCACAAAAATCTGATCTTTATACTCCACTGCATACATATTTTTACCGATTTCGTCTAACCCTCCGAGGGCAAAGACTCGCACTGAATTCTCTTTACTCATTCTTTTCCTCCTTTTTGGATAATGTATTTATGGAAAGCAACTGGCATGACCTCAATTATGTAGAAGTATACTAACATTATAATAGATCTAAGCTAGGGAAGGAAAGGAAGGAGTCTTCATGAAGCAAAACTTCTTTACCTATTTTTCAAATTTGTGCTACAATATCAACAGTAGTAATGTTCTCTACCTGAGAGCAACAAAGATATAGGGAGGTCATATCAATGGCTAAGTATACAATTGTAGACAAGGATACTTGCATCGCATGTGGAGCATGTGGCGCTGCTGCACCAGACATCTTTGATTACGATGACGAAGGTCTTGCTGGTAATATTCTTGATGATAACAAAGGTATTGCTGAGGTTCCAGAAGAACTACAGGAAGACCTCGAAGATGCTTTTGAAGGTTGCCCTACAGACTCCATTAAGGTAGCTGAAGCAGCATTTGATGGAGATCCAAACAAATTCGAATAAAATTAGGAATTCAGAAGAGGTTGACTCAACTTAGTCGTGTAATACGACTAAATGGGTCAACCTCTTTTTATTGTGATCAATCCTAGCCTCCTAATTTGGTTTGAACGAACTTTTTGGAAGGTCATCTAACGACCATTTTCCCATACCAAACCAGAGGGTAGGTTTTCCAGTAGGACCTGTGGTTAATTGGATCGCTACCATCCCCATGCCAAAACACATCTTCATGCTTGGAAGATTATCGATGGCTACGCGACCATAGGCCCGATCGATTCGCCGAAAGAGATGATCGAGGAGCGCTTTACCTATCCCATCATTACGAGAGTCAGGGTGAACAACCACCAATGCTTCTTCCTTTCCATAGTCCCCGATTACAAGTACTGCCTTCAGCTCATTCCCTGATCGAGCAACAAGGACGAACGTACCTGCTTCCGACAGTTTAGAAGCAGGTAGCCGCTTGATCCAGCGGATGGCTCGAAAGGTAATTCGCTGATCACCGTAGCGTTGAATAAAGTGGAGAAGTGCACCACGATGCTTGGAAAACTGCTCTTCAGACAATTGTAAAATATTCATAATCAGCGTGCACCTCCACCGGTTTTACCGCGGAATCCACTACGGTATTGAGCATATTGGATCAGTCTCTGAAGAGAACGCTGCCGAATATGGGGCTCATCAAATTTCATCGGCTTCGCATTGGCTTCAAAAATCCAGAATGAGCCTTGCGCTGTCACGCCAAGATCCATGGAGAACTCTGCGAGTGCGGGCTGAATTCGCTCGAGATTATGGGCAACAAGTAGGGCAATCTGTTTTACTTGCCGTTCGAATTCATGATAATTCCGTTTAGGGAAGACCTGTTGCACCATCTGCTGAAATGAGATGATTCGTCCCCCTTGTGGAACATGAGTGGTAATCCCCCCTTGACCGGCTACCCGTACACCAATTCCCGTCACCTTCCACTTTCCTTGACCGTCACGCATCACAAGGATACGGATATCAAAGGGAGACTGCTTCACTTGAGCTAAAGGGATCGCCTGCTGCACGAGGTACTCCTTCGATTTCGTGAGAAGATGTATGGTCTCCATGGCTTTTGAGAGGGAGGAGAACTTCCAATGATTGCGACCACTCTTCAATTGATGGATCACCTGAACTTGCTCTCCTTGTTGCGTCATTCGAATCATCCCTTGACCTGCTTTTCCATGAATCGGCTTCAAGTAGAGATCGCCGTAGCGATGATACATCTGTTGCAAACTCTCCTTGGTTAACAGTTTTGTATCAGGAAGGTATTGGGTAAGCTCCGAATCTTGTTGTAGCCATTGAAATAAGAGCCACTTATCAAAAAAGGAGTCAGGGTAGAGATGGACCTGTTTTAACTGCTGAAGGCGAGAGAGTAATTGCTGTACCAAAGGCTGACTCTCATCATGGCGATAGGGGATCCGATTATAGAAGATGTGAGGAAAGGGAAAGGTTAGCTGTAGCCAACGCTTTAAGGTGAAGGACCAGATATAACCATGGCATTTTTTTTGCTTAAAATCAACTCCCTCTGGTGTGACAACATAAACGAGGCCACCAAGCTCTTGAGCGGTTCGCATAATATCCTTATAATTGCTACGATTACCTTTAAAACTGCCATTTTTCCCCTTGGATGTGAGGATAGCAATAATGGGTCCCAATTCCATCTTTCCTTGAAGATTTTTACGCAGCAGCATGCGATTACGGATTAACTCTGGCTGGCTTGGTGTTCTTGCAGGTTGTGAGGAGAGCTTCACAGTAGTCTCTTGATATGGACCTAGTAGACAGGTGTGGCGACGGGAAACGGGTAGAATGGATGCTAAGTTCGATTGATAGATAATCGGAGTCTCCCCACCGTACACCATCCATGCTTCTTCGAGCATACAACCACCTCCTTATGCATGTTGTGCCAAGTATTGGCTGTAATCAATGATCATCGAGAGGGATTGGTAATCTGCTTTTCGCAGTGTTGGATGCTTAAAGATGGAGCGTCCAGGCTTAGAGTTTCCTTCAAACATCCAGATTTGATAATTGCTATCAATCCCAATATCAAAGCCCAGTTCACCGATGGGCTGACCGATCCGTTCTTCAATGGCTTTTGCCAATAAAATACTAACCTGTTTGAGCTTCTCCTCCATGGCGCCTGCTTTCTTTCCAAAAAGCTGGAGAAAAACCTGCTGAGCAGAGACGATGCTACCACCTGTGCGAACATGGGTGGTAACGCTACCGAGGCCTGCAACCTTGGCGCCGATCCCTACCACCTGCCATTGATTTTCTGAATCCTTATGGAGATGCATTCGTAGATCGAGATTTCTCCCTTGGTACTTAAGCAGATCAATGCCTTGTTGAACTAAGTAGCGGCGGAGGGAGAGCTTATTTTGGAAGAGGTGCTGAAGAAGCCCATCGAGGGTTTTAAATTGCTTTAACCGATTCTGATTACCATGACGGTAGCGACAATAATAGCCTTCGCTTGGTTTATAGGTGATTTTATAAATACCGAGACCGAGGCTACCTTTAGCTGGTTTCAGATAGATCATATGATACTTTTTTAACATGTACTGCAGCACCTTGTTCGTAGGGGCCATATAGGTTTCAGGAATATAATTTTGCGCTAGTGGGTGATCTTCTAGGAGTTGATGAATCGACCACTTATCGAAGAAGCCTGGGTTAAATAGACGAATCCCCATCTGCTCAAGACGTTTCTTGCAAGTTTGAACCTGTGGGGATAATTCAGTCTGACGGTTGGGTACACGATCATATACCACATCAGGTATAGGTACGGTGTAAACGCGCCAGCTCCAACCGCTATCATGGGGTAGAAGAAAGAGCCCTTGAACCGTTTTATTCTGCCAATTGATCAATTGAGGTGAGAAGACAAAATAGAGAACCCCCTTATTGAGCTGAGCAGTAAGGAGATGGCGAAAAAAATTACTACGTCGTCCCACAGGTATCGATGTAAAAGGGTGCACACCGGTTGTGAGAATACCGATCACTGGTCCTAAGCGAAGTTGACCATGGTGATCCTGATAGATGTTCAACTTTGCTTTATAGGGGAGCTTTAGGGCTTGATAAAGTGCAGGGGTGAGCGCGATACTTTGAGAATCGGGGGAAAGCTTGATTTTTGCCCGTACATCCAATTGCCCAAGAGCTAATGTGACAGACTTCCCAGGAGAGAGATGATACATCTCCATCACTTGACGAGGGAGTAGGATCAGGGGATGAGAACCTTGTTTCACCTGTCGTATTTGATACATCTTGGCTACCATCAGTTTACTACCTCCTTGTTACTGGTAAGCAGATATTTTGCATAGTAGATGGGCTGAAGATGTGCTGCTTCACTGGTCTGTTTATCACCGATAATGGAAAATACGCGGCGACCGGGCTTCGAATTGGCTTCAATGATCCATACCCTTCCAGAAGGTTCGATTCCAATATCAATCCCCAGTTCTACCAAGCGACCATGCTGTTCTTCTAGATAATGGGGTAAGTGTTGGAGTATTATATTAATTTGGCGCTGAATCGCATCTTGTTGTTCTGGCTTGTAATACTTTTTGAGAAAGTGCTGCACGGGCATGGCTGTACCACCGCCATGTAGATTGGAGGTAATCTGACCTTGCTTACCGAGGCGGATGGCCTGACCTGTTAATTGCCACTTTCCGTGTCCGTTTTTTTGAACGAGCAAACGACAGTCGAAGGGGATTTCATCCTTGGTTTGCAGGGAAAGGTAGGGCTGAATAACGTAGGAACTACCACCCATAAATTGTTTGAGCCATGCTAATAGTGAGGATTCCTGTTGAAACCGTTGTTGAAAATACTGATTAGAACGATTACGTCCAGCGACGAAGTACTGTTTTTTGAGCTGCTGAATCCGGAGTATCCGCTTGCCTAGGCTACCCCCCGTTGGCTTTAGAATAATGGTTTGAAAGCGATCCAACCATTTACGAAGTAGAGCGGTACTCGTAAATGCTTCAGTAGGTGGTAGGAAATGTGCTAGCTGCTCATGTTTAGAGAGGAGCTGTACGATCTGCAGCTTGCCATGTAAACCAAAGCCTAAAAAATGAATGAATGGATCCTTTTTTAAGTTCTGAAGAAATGGTTGTAATTGTTGATAAACTCGGGAATTAGGATAAAAGCAGCGATCGTAAATTAGATGGGGTTTTTCAAACCAACCTTTACGCCATTTTCCGCCTCTCCAGTGGATACCATAAATCTTACCTTCTTTGCTGGAGTAGGATTGAGGCTGAAAGACGATCACCTCCATTCCCATCTTCTGCCCAGCCTGTGCTAAAAAACGAAAAAAGCCCTCTTCAGAAAAGAGATGGCATGTCATAATTCCTAAGCGCGGACGGTGCTGTGATGTCAACATTCCGTTTACCTCCCCAAGCGTTTTCTACGCTGAAGCAAGCTTCCTGATATGGAGTTGCTTGCTGGTGTCTCATATAAGAACTGGGTGCGATGTAATACATATTGAAGCATTTTTCTTACCGATGGGCGCGTAATTGTTCTCTCTTGAAGTAATGTATCATCTGTTTTTGAAGGCTTGGAATTCACCTCGAGAATCCAGATCTTTCCGTAAATATCCACTCCGAGGTCGATACCTAGTTCGGCGAAGTCCCCATCGATGCTTTGATCAAATATTTCTGCTACTCGTAAAGCCATTTGCCGAAGTTGCTGAATGGTTGGAGCTCTACCTTTCCAGCCATGGAGCGTTTGGAGCGCCTGTTGGGCATTGAGCGCATGACCACCACGGGCCACATTGGAGACGATGCTGTTCGAAGAACCGAAGCGTGCCACCAATGATGTAATACTCCAACTCTCATTCCCATTCTTCTGTACCAAGGCACGAAAGTCTACAGTACTTCCATGCTGTTTGATCAGGAGGAGTCCTTGCTGGATCAGATAAGGCTGCTTCATGCGAACACGAAGGGAATCGATGAGTCGCTGAAAGGTAGGATAGCTTCGCTGTTGTAGGCCATGAAGGGTCATATATTGGAGGAGGTAAGGATTTTTGACCTGAGTGAGTCGTTGAATTCGATATATTCCCCGTCCCATGCTACCATGAATTGGCTTGAGATAGAGAATGGCATATTTTTTTAGCATTTGCCGTAGAGATGCTTTATTTTGGAACATCGTGGTAGTTGGGAGATGAGGCTGAAGCTCTGTTTGCTGTGCAAAGGTTTGGTGGATCTGCCACTTATCTAAAAAGTTCTCATTAAACATGGGAATATGATGTCGTTTCAAGACAGCTTTTAGTTGCTGATACGCTTCAGAATGTTCGTAGATTCTACTGGAGAGGCGATTATAGACGAGGTGGGGAAGTGGGCAATGCACCATGCTCCAGATACCATGACGATATACAAAGGCCTCCATTCGATGATCGGTGGCTTTTAATAGCTGCTCTGGGGTAAAGATGATTGTCTCAATGTAGCGAGCTTGTGCTGCTGTTGACACTTCATGACAGAAGGTTGTAAGGTTTCCAAAGAGCTGCTCGGGTGTATTACTATAATGACGAGAGACGAGAATGCCAAGAATGGGGCCTAGAAGGAGGCGACCACGGGAGGATATCTTCAAATGTAGCTGCTGTCCATCATAGAGGGACAATTGCTGGGCAGTTTGCTGATCCACCTTCAGCATTGGAGTGCCTACATTTCCAATCTGACAGAAGCAAAGAGCTTGTTGCCCACCATGCTCCAATGTACAATAAAAATGTGAAGGTAAATTCAGTTTGTTTCGATAATCCTGATGAAGGAGTAAGTCAATCCTCCGTCCTTCTTGTAGCTCTGCATTAACAAGAACACGAACTTGTATTGGCATGGAAATCCCCTTCTTTATGCATCAAGATAATGTAGTGTATGAGGGATGAAGTGTACAGGTGCTTCATATCATGGTGAATTGGAAAAGATGGGGAAAAGTTAGCCTGTTCGATGAGGTAATTGGAAAGAGGAGAATATTGCAATCTAGGTATGAAAAACGGAGAGGAGTTTTTGAGATGAATTTATATGATGCAGCTTATCAATTGGCAAGAGCGATGAGAGAAAGTGAAGAGTATAAGGATGTTGAACGCTTACAAAAAAAGGTGAATCAGGATGCAAGCACGAAGAAGATGTATGAAGAGTTTCGCATGCAGGAGATGGCATATCAATTGAAGCAGATGAGTGGAGAGGAGGTCAATGAAGAGGAAGAAGAACGAATTCAGCAATTGTTCGAAGTGCTTCGTCTCAATCCAGATATTGCCCAATTGCTTGATGCGGAGAGACGTTTCTCCTTGCTATTGAACGATGTGAATCGGATTGTTGCGGAGCCACTACAAGAACTGTTTCCAGACGCGAACTCCGATGTGGAACAGCATTAATCATGTAGAGGAGGTCATGGCATGAAGATTACATACCATGGGCACAGTTGTGTATCGATCAACACAGGAGAATTTCATATCTTGATTGATCCATTCATTACGGGGAATCCTTTAAGTGATTTGACTCGGGAAGAGGTGCAGAAGCTTGATTATATCATTCTCTCCCATGGACATGATGATCATGTGGGAGATACCATTCCCTTGGCTAAACAGACAGGTGCAATGGTGATTGCACCATTTGAATTAGCCACTTATCTTCAGTGGCAGGATGTAGAGACGCACCCCTTACAGATTGGTGGCGGCAATTCATTCCCCTTTGGTGATGTAAAATTTACACAAGCTTTTCATGGGTCTGGGTATACGATTCCTGAGCGTAAAGAGATTATTTATATGGGGATGCCTGCTGGTATTCTCCTTACAGCAGAAGGAAAAACCATCTATCATGCTGGGGACACTGGACTATTTCAAGATATGAAGATGATCGGTGAGCTTCATTCAATCACTCTGGCTTGCTTGCCCATTGGTGGTAATTTTACCATGGATCCAGATGATGCTGTTTATGCTGCGCAGTGGCTAAAGGCGGAGCAGGTGTTACCCATTCACTACAATACATTCCCTGTGATTCAACAGGATGAGAAGGAATATATTCAAAAAATAAAAGAGCTTGGGATCAGCGGCGTGCCACTTCAACCAGGTGAATCATTAGAATTATAGAAAAAAGAGGTGGGATTCATTCGATGGAAAAGTATCTCTCATATCTAAAGAAAAGTCGGGAAGAACAGTTAGAAGAATTAAAGGAATTATTGCGTATCCCAAGTATCAGCGCATTATCAGAGCATCGTCAAGATGTACGAGCTGCAGCAGAATGGCTGAAGGAAGCCTTGAAGAAGGCGGGCCTTGAGCATGTAGAACTCCTTGAAACAGCAGGCAATCCTGTTATTTACGGGGATTGGCTGCATGCAGAGGGAAAACCTACAGTACTGGTCTATGGTCACTATGATGTACAACCTGTAGACCCACTCGAGCTATGGGAAACGCCACCATTTGAACCATCCATTCGGGAGGGCAGGTTATATGCTCGAGGCTCATCAGATGATAAGGCCCAGGTTTTCATGCATATTAAAGCAGTTGAAGCTCTTTTAAAATCCACGGGAAGTCTCCCGGTTAATATCAAGTTCTGCATCGAAGGCGAGGAAGAGGTAGGTAGCAGAAACCTACCATCTTTGTTGGAGCATGAGCAGGAGCGCCTCGCCTGTGATCTTCTTCTCATCTCTGATACTTCCATGCTAGAAAAGGGGAAGCCAGCCATTTGTTATGGATTACGAGGTCTTGCAGGACTAGAAGTCATCGTGAAAGGAGCGAAGGGTGATCTTCACTCTGGCTTATATGGCGGTGCCGTGGCAAATCCGATCCAAGCACTTAGCAAGATCCTTGCCTCACTTCATGATGATGAAGGACGGGTTGCGGTGGAAGGCTTCTATGATCGCGTGGAGGCTCTAGAAGAAGAGGAACGAGTATCAATGGCTTCCATTCCTTTTTCCCAAGAAAAATTAGAGCAAGAGCTTGGTGTTCCTAGCTTATTTGGGGAAGCTGGCTATTCACCTGTAGAGCGGATGTGGGCTCGCCCTACCCTTGAAATCAACGGGATTTCAGGAGGATTCCAAGGTGAAGGAACCAAAACGGTGATCCCTGCCAAGGCAAGTGCGAAGATCACCTGCCGCTTGGTGAGTAACCAAGATCCAGCAGAGATCCAACAATTAATTGCTCAGCATGTTAGGAAGTATACACCGAAGGGTGTCTTTGTGGAGGTCATGCTAACTGATCAAGGACATCCCTTTGTTACACCGCTTCATCATCCTGCCCTACAAGCGGCAGCTAAAGCCTATGAAACCGCCTATGGTGCAACGGCAGCATTTACTAGAATGGGAGGATCCATTCCTATTGTAGAAGCCTTCGGAAGGATTTTGCAGGCACCTGTAGTATTGATGGGATTTAGCCTGCCTGAAGAGAACTTCCATGCACCTAATGAATTCTTTACATTGGATAATTATGATAAAGGCTTAGTTACCATTGGTTATTATTTACAGGAGGTGGCAAAGCTAGCATTCTAAGAGAGATGACACTCCTCAATCGGTATTTCTTTGACCGATTCAAGGGGTGTCTCTTTTGATCTGTATATTATTAATGGATCAGCCATACATATGGAGTAAGGCTAAATAGAATCGCATGAAGGGGTGAATTGATGAAAAGAATGGGACATTATTTGTTTTTTATTCTAGGTATCATCGCCCTCTACTTTGCTATTCCCATGTTGCATATCGAAGACGAAGAGCGACTCTCTACACCATTTGCACTATTATGGATCGCTCTAGCTGTAATCACATTATTTTCCTACCTTTATAGTGGATTACTACAGGGGCGTTTTACTCAAGAAGCGAAAGAAGTCTTACAAAGTAGAGGAAATGAGAAGAGAGCACTAGGTAAATAGTTTCTCCTTGTTATATAATAGATACAGTAACCATTGAAACAGAGTGTGGAGGAACGATAATGACGAAACATGAAGCTATCATCCAATATATTGAATCACTGGACGTAGGTACGAAGATTTCTGTTCGTCAAATTGCCAAGGATCTTGAAGTAAGTGAGGGTACAGCTTATCGGGCGATCAAGGAGGCAGAAGTACAGGGGCTAGTCAGTTCCATCGAACGGGTGGGAACAGTACGGATTGAGCGAAAGCGTAAAGAGAACTTTGAACGCTTGACCTTTGCTGAATTATTAAAAATTGTGGATGGACAAGTACTAGGCGGAAGAAATGGTCTGCATAAGTCGCTGAATAAGTTCTTTATTGGTGCTATGCAATTGGATGCCATGTTACGTTATATTGAGCCAGGAAGCTTGTTGATTGTAGGAAATCGTTATCAAGCACATAAATTAGCATTGCAGCATGGGACAGCGGTCTTGATCACAGGGGGCTTTGATACCAGTGACGAAGTAAAACAGCTTGCTGATCAGTTATCCCTTCCTATTATTAGTTGTGGCTATGATACCTTTACAGTAGCCTCCATGATTAACCGAGCCATCTATGATCAATTAATAAAAAAAGAGATTATGACCGTGGAGGATATATTGGTTCCTAGTGAGCAGGTAACCACTTTGCGACCTACGCAGACCGTGGAAGATTGGCAAAAGCTCGTGCAAGAGAGTAAGCATATTCGTTTTCCTGTTATTGACGAGGAGAATAGATTGGTGGGGATTGTCACAAGTAGAGATATGGTAGGCGCACAGATAGATACACCGATTCATCGTGTGATGACGAAGCAGCCCATCACCATTACTCCACAGACCTCCGTTGCATCAGCTTCCCATGTGATGCTCTGGGAGGGGATAGAAATGCTTCCCATTGTGGATAGTAACAAAGTGATGTTAGGGATTGTTACACGTCAAGATCTCCTTAAAGCACAGCAATTTATTCAACGTCAGCCCCAGAAGGGTGAAACCTTTGTCAATCTAATCATGTCTGGTTTCGAAGAAGAAGAGTCGGATGGCTGTATTTGTTTTAAAGGTAAGGTTACGCCACAGATGACCAATCCATATGGAAATCTATCCATCGGTATATGTACCACCCTCTTAACCGAAGCGGCTCGTCGTTATCTACGCTATGCTAAGCGCTGTGATATGGTACCAGAGGATGTCTTTATCTATTTTATTAAGCCCATTCAAATTGATGCGACCATTCATATCTGTACTAATATTTTGGAAATGAGTCGAAAATTCGCTAAACTAGAAGTAGTCATCAAAAATGATGGTAAAATCATGGGGAAGGCAATTCTCACAGCTCAATTGTTACAACGATAAGTAGAATAAACGGAGGAATTGATAATGGTAGATTGGACTGTGGCTCAAATGGAGCTTCTCGTATTTGATCTGGATGGGACCCTGTATGAGGAGCAAGCTCATTTTACTTACTACGCTCGTTGCTTACAGGAAATGTTACCTTTAGAGCGGCAAGCAGATTTTTGGCAGGACTATCAAAATATGCAGAGTGGCACCCACATTGCTTTGATCGGAAAGATCTACGATATTAAGCGTGATCTTGTATTAACAGTGGAGCCGCTGATGAAAAGGGTACAAGCGGTTCATTGCTGGAATGGAGAACCACTACCTCAGTCAAAGTGGCCTTCAGAATATCAAGCACCGATTGAATTGCGATATGGAGAGTTTTTGGGGATCGGCGACCGTTGGATTCTTGCTACCACAGCAGCCCTTCACCAAGGTTTAACCAATGGCTATCCTGCCTATCAGAAGACCAAACTATACCTAGCTTCTCCTGATTTTATGATGAGGAAGACCCCGGGATTAAAAGAAGCACTGGCCCGTTATCAAGGTACAAAGAAGATCGTTCTACTATCTAATAGTGATGAAGATGCCGCTCATGAAATCCTGGAGAAGTTGGATCTGCATTCCTATTTTGATTGGCTCATCCCACGAGCAGGCAAACCGATGGAGACGAAGAACTGGTTGCAAAAAGTCTTACAAACATATCAAATCCAACCAGAGCATGCCATCTCCATTGGAGATAACTTGTTCAATGAAGTGTTGCCTGCCATTGAATTGGGGATGAAGTCCATCTACATTTATGATGGGAAGATGGAGTTTACTCACCCATCACTTATTCAGGTGGAAACATTGGCGAATTACCCATTTTAAATGAAGTAGTCCCAGGAATAGCATAGATTCCTGGGATTTATTCATGCTGAACTTGTCTAGAAAAGCTCCGTTCTTTTTCAGGGATAAACCAACACCCTAGCTCTGTTTTTTCAATAATGACAGGTAGCTGTTCACGAATAATCTCTTCTTCCAGAAGTGTAACCACTTCTTTGGATTCTGCAAAGGCGGAATATCCACTCCGTAACCGCTCCATCTTAGCATCTACCAGTTTACGTCGATTGATAATCATGGACATCACTCCATTCATCTAGAATCGAATTGCACGCATACCGTTTTGTGGTCTGCCAACCAATTAATGGTTAGCAGGTTGTTACTTGATACTTTACACTATTCATATCACTTTTGGCAAGTACTAATTCCGGGATTTTATGTAAAAAATCACGAAGTGTGCCAAAGTCGATCAAATCGCTATAATAGTAAGAGATATTATATGGTAGAAAGAGGGTGAATAGGATGGGGGATTTTGTCCACCTTCATGTACATACAGAATATGATCTACTACGTAGTCCTAATCGGATTGATGATTTAGTTAAGAAGGCCAATGATTTAGGAATGAAAGCCCTCGCCTGTACAGACCGAAATACCATGTATGGAACGATTCCTTTTTATCAAGCATGTCGCCGCCAAGGAATTCAACCCATTCTAGGACTAGAGGTAGAACTGATCCATGATGAAGCAATGCAAATGAAGGATCCACCTGTCTTCACACTAGTACTTCTCGCTGAATCCTATGAAGGATATGAAAATTTAATGCGAATTAGCTCTCATATGAATATACAGCTAATTCAGCATCGTCCACTTCTCCCTTTTTCACGACTGGCTCAACACCATCAAGGTTTAATTGCCTTAAGCGGAGGAATTCATGGTGAAGTGGCAAGTGTATTGTTAAATGGAGGCATCTCACAGGGAAAAGCGATTGCCCAGCGCTATCTCCAGCTTTTCGGAGCCGAGCACTTCTTTTTGGAATTACAGGATCATGGACTTGAGGAAGAGAAACTCATCAACCAGTATCTTGTTACACTCCATCAAGAATTAGGGATCCCACTAGTGGTAACCAATGACGTGTATTACTTACAGCAAGAGGATGCGGTGTTGGCAACTATCTTAGAGGCCATCGAAAAAGGAGAACCATTGGAAGAGAATGGAGAGGCTCGTTCCAATTTATACTACTTAAAAGATGAAGAAGAAATGGTTCAACAATTTTCTGCATTTCCCCAAGCCTTAGCCAATACAGCGCGCATTGCCCAGCGCTGTCACATTGAAATTCCTATGAACCAGATGATTCTACCGGCATACCCATTACCAACGTCATCTCAGTCCTCGGGGAAAAGCTGGAGTGCAGCAGAGTATTTACGTCTTCTATGTGAAAAAGGGGTTCAAGAGCGATATGGAACAGTCACTCCTCTTATTCAACAACGCTTGGAGCATGAATTAACCATTATCGAGAAGATGGGATTTGCTGATTACTTCTTAATCGTTTGGGATTTCATGCGTTATGCTCATGAGCAACGAATTATGACTGGACCAGGCCGGGGCTCTGCAGCTGGTAGTTTAGTGGCTTATGTATTACGCATCACTGATATCGATCCTTTGGAGCACCAGCTATTATTTGAGCGCTTCCTAAATCCAGAACGGATCTCCATGCCGGATATTGATATTGATTTTTCCGACCGCAGGCGTGATGAAATGATTCGCTATGTGGTGCAGAAATATGGGAAGGAACATGTCGCACAAATTGTCACCTTTGGCACCATGGCTGCACGGGCAGCGATTCGCGATGTAGGTCGTGTTCTTAATTATCCCAAGGAGGTAATCGATGGCGTTGCCAAGCTAATTCCTCAGTCACCTGGGATGACGCTGGCCCAAGCATTGCAGGATGAACCTAGGCTTGAACAGCTCTTCAACCACAATCTCCAGGTGACGAAATTAATTCAACTGGCTCAGAAGGTAGAAGGATTGCCCCGACATACATCAACACATGCTGCAGGTGTGGTTATTTCAAGGGAGCCTTTACTAACCCATGTTCCTCTGCAGTTAGGATCCGACGAGCACTGGTTAACTCAGTATCCCATGAATGTCCTAGAGGTATTGGGATTATTGAAAATGGACTTCTTAGGCTTACGCAATCTTTCGCTGATTGAAGAGATTCTAGCTCAAGTAGAAGAGCATGAAGGGATAGCGCTTCAGTTGGATCACTTACCCTTTGATGATGCATCCACCTATGAGCTACTAGCTAAAGGTGATACCACAGGGATCTTTCAATTAGAATCAGAGGGGATGCGTCATGTCTTACGTGAGCTACGACCCAATTCTTTCGAGGATATTGTGGCCGTTCTAGCCTTATACCGGCCTGGCCCCATGGAGAATATTCCTATATTTATTAAGGCAAAGCATGGCGAACTCCCAATTCAATATCCTCACCCTGATCTAGAAGGAATCCTTTCATCCACCTATGGTATCATCGTCTATCAGGAACAGATCATGCAGATCGCCTCGACGATGGCTGGTTTCTCCTTAGGTGAAGCTGACCTCTTAAGACGGGCGGTGAGTAAGAAAAAACGGGAGATTCTCGATCGGGAGCGGGAGCATTTTGTTCGAGGCTGTATAGGGAAAGGGTATGATGACGCCTTAGCTCATGAAGTGTATGACTTGATCGTTCGTTTTGCAGATTATGGCTTTAATCGTAGTCATTCTGCTGCTTATGCCATGTTAGCGTATCGCCTTGCTTATCTAAAAGCAAACTATCCAGGCATCTTTATGGCTAGCCTTCTCTCTCAATCCATGGGCAATCAAAATAAGCTGGCGGAGTACGTAGAGGAGGCAAAGCGGATGGGCTTTGGGATTCTTCCTCCCGATGTGAATCGGAGCCAGCTTCATTTCACCTATGAGCAAGGCAAAATTCAGGTTGGCTTAGCCAGTACAAAAAATGTGGGGACCCTTGCACTGCATGAAATTATTACAAAGCGTAAGGTGGAAGCATTTCGTGATTTAGCAGATTTCTGTCAGCGAGTTGATCTACGACTCTGTAATCGCAGAGTAATAGAATCTTTAATTATGAGTGGAGCGATGGATATCTTTCCTGGACATCGGGCACAAATGCTGGCCATACTTGATCAAGTGATGGAAATGGGACAGCAGTATCAAAGGAAAAAAGCAGAGAAACAGCTGCACTTCTTCGCTAAGGGTGAAGCGGAGGAAGAGGAGATTCAATACCCAGAGTTACCTCCCTTTACCTTATTAGAAAAACTCCATTATGAAAAAGAACTGCTAGGCTTCTATGTTTCGGGACATCCTCTAGATGAATGGATCAGCTTAATGGAAACACCTCCCTTGCTCTCCTTAGAGCAGGTAGCACGGGTAAAGGCTGGCACCATGGTAACTACCCTAGGTCTTATTACAGATGTAAAGCCCATTCGAACACGAAAGGGTGAAAGAATGGCATTTGCCAATGTGGAAGGACGATTTTCCACCATGCAGCTAGTGCTATTCCCTGACAGCTACTCGAAAAATCAACAATTTTGTGAACGAAACCGTATCGTTGTCATCGCTGGGAAGGTGGAACAGAGTGAAGAAAATAGCAAGATTGTAGTAGAACAGCTTTATGAACCTCAGCAAGTATTGAATCAACTCAAGCGCAGGCGATCTCAAGGAATGGATGAAGCACAGCTGTTCATCCGTATCCCTGCAGCAGAGAATGAAGGAGTACTCCTCACATTACAGGAACGACTATTACAGCATCCTGGGTCTATTCCAGTCTATCTTCATTATGAATCGACGAAAAAAACACGAAAATTAAGCTATAAGTATAATTGTAGTGGTAGTACAGAACTATTAACGACGATAGAACAGTTATTGGGTAAGAATTCTGTTATACTGAAGAAAATCATCTGAAAGTTTGTCTAAGATGTTTGGAGGTTTTACTTGCCCGCCATTTTGGTATAATGAAACCATTGTGAGGTACATTTCATCAAATTGTATAGCACATTTCCTTAATATTCTCGAGATGTCTTGAAGGAGTGAAATTGGAATGGCCAATTTACGGGAAGACGCTTTAAATATGCATCGACTACATCAAGGAAAGATCACAGTGGAATCTAAGGTGGCATTAAAAAATGCTCGTGACCTCTCGTTAGCCTATTCCCCTGGTGTTGCAGAACCATGTAAGGAGATTCATGAGAACCCTGAGAAAGTGTATGAGTATACAGCGAAGGGGAATCTTGTGGCGGTCGTCAGTGATGGAACTGCAGTTCTAGGTCTTGGTGATATCGGACCTGAAGCAGCTATGCCGGTCATGGAAGGTAAAGCTGTCCTTTTTAAAACTTTCGCAGGTGTGGATGCTTTTCCGATCTGTTTAAATACCACAGATGTGGAAGAGATTATCCGTACAGTGAAACACTTAGAGCCTACTTTCGGTGGTATTAACCTTGAAGATATTTCCGCTCCTCATTGCTTCATTGTTGAAGAGAGATTGAAGAAAGAGATGGGGATTCCTGTCTTCCATGATGATCAACATGGTACAGCCATCGTAACTGCTGCAGGGCTGATTAACGCATTACGCGTTGTGAATAAGTCCATCGATCAGATTAAGGTGGTTGCTAGTGGTGCTGGAGCAGCGGGCATTGCTATTATCAAGCTGTTGATGAGCTTAGGTGTTCAAGATGTAATCATGTGCGATTCCAAAGGCGCTATTTATAAAGATCGTCCCTTTGGCATGAATCCCATCAAGGATCGGATTGCTGAAGTGACCAATCATGAACACATTGAAGGTACTCTAGCAGATGTCATAAAAGGTGCAGATGTCTTCATCGGCGTCTCTGTAGCTGGAGCATTGACGAAGGAAATGGTAGCAACCATGAATAAAGATGCGATCATCTTTGCTATGGCTAATCCAATTCCAGAAATCATGCCAGAGGAAGCTAAGGCTGCAGGTGCTCGTGTAATTGGTACTGGTCGTTCTGATTTTCCCAATCAAGTGAATAATGTCTTAGCATTCCCCGGGATTTTCCGTGGTGCTCTTGATGTGCATGCCTCAGAGATTAACGAAGAGATGAAAAAGGCAGCGGTATATGCCATTGCTGATCTGGTTAAACCAGAGGAACTTCATGAGGATTGTGTCATTCCCCAACCGTTTAACCCAGAGGTGGCTCCTAAGGTTGCTGCTGCAGTAGCCAAGGCAGCTATGGAAACCAATGTTGCTCGTCGACATGTGGATCCTGCTGAGGTTGAACGCCATACCATTGAACTGACACAAGGGAAGTAATAAAAGATTGCTTTTGGCCCCAAGGTACAAAACCGTGGGGCTTTTTCGTATTTCATGTAACATTATGCCAACCATTGGCAGGCTTATTGCTTTTTTTAAAATAGATATGTTATCATGAACCAAACATACTATTCTTAGCGAGTGACTACTCACATGTTTGATATT
Organism: Rubeoparvulum massiliense; assembly: GCF_001049895.1. Classification (GTDB taxonomy): domain Bacteria; phylum Bacillota; class Bacilli; order Rubeoparvulales; family Rubeoparvulaceae; genus Rubeoparvulum; species Rubeoparvulum massiliense. The sequence goes on along the minus strand of NZ_CVPE01000003.1, from coordinate 455,959 downwards.
TTTACCTTTTCATCCAAAAAAACATTGTACAGAGGTAATGTGATTTGAAGAAATTGAGGTGGAAGCATGCTTCGTGATACATTTTTTAAGCGGAAACGCTACGCTACCATTCCATCGGAAAAAGCGAAGAATGATATTCCCGAGGGTGTAATGGTGAAATGTAATGTTTGTGGTACGATCACGTATAGCAGAGAGTTACTTAAATCGTATAAAGTTTGTCAGCAATGCGGTTATCACTTTCCTCTCTCGGCACAAGAGAGGATTCAATTTACCTTAGATGATGGTCAGATCCATGAGTATGATAATGACATGCTCTCAGAGGATCCTCTGAACTTTCCTGAATATATGAAAAAGCTCAAGACCGATATGGAGAAAACAGGATTGGCAGAGGCTGTGGTAACAGGTGAAGGAACGATTGAAGGATATCCTGTGGTAATGGGTGTAATGGATTCCCGTTTTCGGATGGGAAGCATGGGATCGGTCGTCGGAGAAAAGATCGCTCGAGCTGTAGAAGTAGCTCAAAAGAAGAGATATCCATTTGTTTTATTTTCAGCATCTGGTGGTGCTCGGATGCAAGAGGGGATTCTCAGCTTGATGCAAATGGCGAAGACCAGTGTTGCCCTTGCCCAGTTTCATGAGAAGCGGGGGCTGTTTATCTCTGTCTTAACCAATCCTACAACAGGAGGCGTCTCTGCAAGTTTTGCCTCACTGGGTGATATTAATATTGCAGAGCCAGGTGCCCTGATTGGCTTTGCCGGTCGCCGGATCATTGAACAGACCATACGGCAAGAATTACCGAAGGACTTTCAAACTGCCGAATTTTTAATGGATCATGGTCAATTGGATATGGTGGTGAAGCGCCAGGAATTGCGTCAGGTATTAGCTAAACTATTGGAGCTTCACATGGAAAGGAATGAACTTGTATGAGCACCTTCCTTCCGTTTGAAAAACCCTTACATGAGATAGAAGAAAAGATTGCAGAATTACGACAATTAACAGAGGAAAAAGGTATCGATTTTAGTAAAGAGATCAATAGTCTAGAAGAGAAATTTCACCAGGTGGCAACGGAGATCTTTGGGAGTCTAACGCCGTGGCAGCGTGTACAGATTGCTCGTCATCCTCAACGTCCTACTACATTAGACTTTATTCGAGCTTGCTTTCCCGATTTTATCGAGATGCATGGTGATCGACTTTATGGCGATGATCCGGCTATTGTAGGAGGAATTGCTAAGTTTAACGGTCGTCCTGTTACGTTGATTGGCCATCAGAAGGGGCGCGATACAAAGGAGAATATCTATCGTAACTTTGGGATGCCCCACCCTGAAGGATATCGCAAAGCATTACGGCTCATGTATCAAGCCAATAAATTTCGTCGTCCCATCATCTGCCTCATTAATACCCCAGGGGCATATCCTGGAATTGCCGCAGAGGAGCGGGGACAAAGTGAAGCGATTGCCCGAAACCTAAGAGAAATGGCCTCCCTTGATGTTCCTGTAATCTCTATCGTTACCGGTGAGGGTGGTAGCGGTGGTGCATTGGCTCTCGGTGTAGGGAATCGTATCCTAATGCTAGAAAATAGCTTTTATTCTGTCATCTCACCTGAGGGTGCAGCAGCCTTGCTATGGAAGGATGCTAGTAAGGCTCAATTAGCCGCAGAGACCATGCGAATCACAGCCAAGGATCTTATGGAGCTTGGTGTCGTCGATGCGATTATCCCTGAGCCCTTAGGTGGTGCTCACCGCAACCATGAGGCTTTAATGGAATCCTTCCGTCAATCATTAGAGCAGAATCTTCAGCAATTAGTAGGTCTTAGCAAAAAAGAATTACGGAAACAACGCTACAATAAGTATCGAGCGATGGGTCAATATACTTTTGCTGCGGAACAATTATTAAATTATCAGTAAAATTCAGCTTTCAAGCTACTATCGGTATCTGTCGATGGTGGCTTTTTTTCTCTCTACTGTCCCAACTAAAGGGTCTCATCTGAACCTAAATCGCTTCACTTTAAATGAAATTTGCTGAAAAACAGGAAATTTTCGATGCAATGAGTAAACTATAAAGGATAGGAGTTTCTCTTGAAGGAGGTAAAAACGATGAAACGTATCGTTGTTCTTACTAGTGGCGGAGACGCACCAGGCATGAATCCAGCAATTCGTGCTGTTGTACGTAGTGCCATTTATCATGGAATGGAGGTTTATGGTGCGTACCATGGCTATCATGGTTTAATGAATGGTGATCTACTACGGATGGATCTTGGTAGTGTTGGTGATATTATTCACCGTGGTGGCACCATGTTATATAGTGCGCGTAGTGAAGAATTTAAGACAGCTGCAGGCAGAGAGCGGGCAATGGAGGTTTGCCACCAGCATGGTATCGAAGGGCTTGTAGTCATTGGTGGTGATGGCTCATTTCGTGGAGCTCATGCCTTAGCAGAACTAGGCTTACATACAGTTGGGATACCTGGCACCATCGATAATGATATTGCAGGGACTGACTTTACCATCGGTTTTCATACGGCTGTAAATACAGTTCTCGATGCCATCGATAAGATTCGTGATACGGCTACTTCCCATGAACGAACCTATGTGATTGAAACCATGGGACGAAATGCTGGAGATATTGCACTTTGGGCTGGATTAGCAGGAGGAGCAGAAACCATCATCATTCCTGAAAAGCAGGAGCCCTTTGAGCAAATCATTGAGCGTCTCCTTCATGGCCATAAGCGAGGTAAAAAGCATAGTATCATCATCGTCGCTGAAGGAGTTGGGAAGGGGGATGATTTTGCTAAAAGAATTCAAGAGGAGACAGGCTTTGAGACCCGCGTCACTGTACTTGGTTATATCCAGCGTGGTGGTTCGCCAACAGCCTATGATCGTGTTTTGGCAAGTCGTCTTGGCGGATATGCTGTTCAGCTCCTCATGGAAGGCAAATCAGATGTCATGGTAGGTATCCAACAGAATCAGTTGATGGTTACTCCATTCCTTCAATCCTTTGAGGATGTACATCAAATTGACGATTCAATGTATGAATTGGCCAAAATTTTATCGATCTAAACGAAAGAGGGATAAAGCCTATGCGAAAAACAAAAATCGTCTGTACCATTGGACCTGCATCGGAACAAGTGGAAAAATTAGTAGAACTCATTCAGGCTGGGATGGATGTAGCACGGCTCAATTTTTCTCATGGTACCCATGAAGAGCATGCGCAACGCATTAAAAATATTAGGGCTGCAGTAGGTTTGACAGGAAAGGATATTGCAATTCTTCTCGATACCAAGGGTCCTGAGATTCGTACTGGTAAGCTGCGAGAAGAACTGATTCAGCTGGAAGCAGGTGAAGAGATCGTATTAAGCACAGAGGAGATCTTAGGAGACGCTACCCGACTCTCGATTAGCTATACAGAGCTCCCTCATGATGTACAAGCTGGTGACCGAATCTTATTAGACGATGGATTAATTGGTCTGGAAGTACTCTCTACAACGGATACTGAGATCCGTTGCAGGATCCTAAATGGTGGCGAACTAAAGAGTAAAAAAGGGGTCAATGTGCCCGATGTGCAGATTCAGCTTCCTGGCATTACACAAAAAGACGAAGAGGATATTCGCTTTGGCATTGAACACAAGGTGGATTTTATCGCTGCTTCTTTTGTTCGTAAAGCCAGTGATGTTCTAGAAATTCGCCGAATCCTGGAGGAGCATGGTAGCACCATTCAGATTATCCCTAAGATTGAAAATCGGGAGGGTGTAGAAAATGTGGATGACATCCTCGATGTAGCTGATGGGTTGATGGTGGCTCGTGGTGATCTTGGAGTAGAGATCCCTGTTGAAGAGGTGCCCATTGTTCAAAAAGAGCTCATTAAAAAATGTAATTTAAAAGGAAAGCCAGTAATAACAGCAACACAGATGTTAGACTCCATGCAGCGTAATCCTCGTCCAACGCGAGCAGAAAGCAGTGACGTGGCTAATGCCATTCTTGATGGTACCGATGCGATTATGCTTTCTGGAGAGACAGCAGCTGGTAAATATCCTGTAGAATCTGTGAAAACCATGGTACGGATTGCTGAAAGGACCGAGACTGCTTATTTAGGAAAAGAAAGGCATAAGCAGCTTTCAGCGGTGGGACCTCGCTCAATTACTGATGTGATTAGCGAAGCGGTTAGTAATGCTGCATTCGATCTCCATGCAGCAGCCATTTTAGCACCGACGGAAAGCGGGCAAACTGCGAAGTTAATCTCTAAGCATCGCCCTGCTGCTCCCATTATTGCAGTGACTCCTTATGAAGAAGTGCGACGCAAATTAGCTTTAGTATGGGGTGTCCATGCCATTCTTGTGGACATGGTAGGGAATACGGATACGATGCTGACACAAGCAGTGCAAGCCGCCTTAGCTACTCAACTGATCCAGCACGGTGATCTAGTCGTGATTACTGCAGGTGTACCAGTTCGTCAACCAGGTACCACCAATCTGATGAAAATTCATATTGTTGGTGATGCAACAGCTCAGGGTCAAGGAATTGGTAAGGAGATTGTAAATGCACCAGCTGTGTTAATTCGCAATGGCAAAGAGGCCATGGAAAAGGAAACAGCAGGTAAAATCGTGATAGTTTATAGTACCGATCGTGAAATGGTTCCAGCGTTGGAAAAAGCCGTGGCTATTGTAGCAGAAGAAGGTGGACTTACCTCCCATGCAGCAATCATGGGCTTACATCTGGGAATTCCTGTTGTGGTAGGAGTTAAAGACGCAATGGATCGTTTTCATGATGATCAAGAGCTGACCCTCGATCCCCGTGTAGGTCATATCTACGCAGGCCAAATCAAAATTTTATAAGTACCAGGAGGAACAGGAGATGGATGAGCGTTTTCGTACATCACTACGTGTACGCTTTCAGGAGACCGATCAGATGGGGGTGGTTTATCATGCTAATTATCTGAGCTGGTTTGAAGTGGGACGTACTGCTTTATTACGTAATTGGGGGATGAGCTATGGGGATCTGGAGCGTGGAGGCTTCCTCCTGCCAGTGGTGGAGGCCCATTGCTACTATGGAGCACCTGCTCACTATGAGGATGAGATCATCGTGCAGACAACCATTGCAGAATATAGTAATGTACGACTTATTTTTGAATATGAAGTGTTTTGTCAGGCATCAGGTAAGCTATTGATGCATGGAAGTACACAGCATGCATGGGTGGATGCAACCTTTCGCCCCATTAATTTAAGAAGGAAGCATCCAGAGCTTTATCAATTGTTAGAACAGATTTATGAAACAGGCAAGGGGCATGGAAAATAGCCCTTTGCCTGTTTTGTTGTGAGAATCTAGCCATTACGTATATAGGACCATACCTCATGAAAGATCCCCGCCTTCCATAGACTGAGTAAGATCACATAGAGAATGGGGCCGATCATTAACCCCCAAAATCCGAAAAGCTGTAAGCCGACGAAGAGAGCGATCAGTGTAATTAGAGGATTTAGCCCAATGGTGGTTGCCATAATCCGCGGCTCCATGAACTGTCTGACGAGGACGACAATTCCAAACAGAATGGAAAGACCCATCACCATGGTATAATCATTCTCAATAAAAGAGATGAGAATCCAGGGGAGCATAATCACCCCTACTCCTAAGTAAGGAATGAAGTCGATCATACCCATCATCATTCCGATGGTAAAGGCATGTTCCACCTGGAGAAAGAGTAGACCTACCATGATGAGTAGCGCTGTGACACTGACTAGCTTAAATTGAGCGCGAAAAAAGCCAAATAGTGCTTGTCTTAAATCGTTGTAGACAAGCTGAATGTTCATCATTCGTTCAGCTGGGAGCATGCGATGAAGTCTATCCCTGAGCTTGTCATAATCGAGGGCAATAAAGAAGGTAGAGAGAATGGCGATGAAGAAGGTGGAAGTAGCATTAGGAATCACTGCTACAAATTTAACAAGCTGACCAAAGATGGCTGAAATCAAGTTTTTCAAGGAGTTTCCCAGAGAAGTGAGCAATTCTCCGAGATTACCTTGGACAGTCTCTTGAAGTTGTGGGGAAAATCCTGTAAGAATTTGTTCTAACTGTTCCATCCATTGGAGCCATTCACTACTTTGAAGCTGCTGATTCATTTGGTGAATGAAGCGGTCAATGGAAACCAGTAGTTTACTACTAAGTGTTGATAGCTCCAGGATCGCTTGGGTAATTAAGAGAATCATGATCCCCGTTATGATACTAATGAGGAGTAGCAACCAGAGGATGATGGCTAACCAGCGTGGGAGTAGGAGTCGATGTTGCAAAGCAGTAACAGGTTGATGAATGATCATTGCAAGAATCAAACCGATGATGAAAGGGTAGAGAAGAGGCAAAAGGTAGAGACCGCTTAGGATAATTGCGAGGATGATGAAGGTAACAAAGTAGAATCGTTCGATGGGTAGATGATTCAAAAAAGGTTCACTCCTTTCACAAAGAGTTCTTCAAAGCAAAAGTGCTGTTCACAAAAAGTTCAAAGTGTCTTATAATTAGGTTGAGAGAAAAGCTATGTATCTATTTGGAGTATGGAATCTTGCAATAGGATTAACTAAGGAAAAGGAGGAAATAGTATGAGTACCCGCGGATTAGAAGGTGTAGTGGCAACACAATCAGCAGTTTGTTCGATTATTGACGGTGTTCTTACATACCGAGGTTATGAAATTGATGATTTGACGGAGAATGCCACCTTTGAAGAAGTGGTTTATTTATTGTGGCATGGGAAATTACCAAACAAGGAAGAATTGGAAGTATTCACAAGTCAACTTCGTCAAAACGCTGCTTTACCAGATGAGGTTCTAAAGCTACTTCGTAGTCTTCCTCTCCAAAATGTACATCCTATGGCTGTACTACGGACGGTTGTCTCCTCCTTAGGTTTATATGATGATGAAGAGCCTATCATGACTACCGAAGCGAACCAAAGAAAAGCGTTACGTCTAATGGCCCAAACTCCCACAATCGTTGCAGCGTTTCAACGTCTTCGGAGTGGAGAAGAGCCTGTAGCTCCTCATCCTGACTATTCCTTCTCGAAGAATTTTCTTTATATGCTGAAGGGAGTAGAACCTAGTGCAGTTGAGGTAGAGACCTTTGATAAGGCGATGATTCTGCATGCTGATCATGAATTGAATGCTTCTACCTTTGCTGGTCGTGTAACTGTGGCAACTCTATCTGATATCTATTCTGGTGTTACCTCCGCTATTGGCGCCTTAAAAGGGCCACTTCATGGTGGTGCCAATGAGGCTGTCATGAAAATGTTGATGGAGATCGGCGAGGTAGAGAACGTTGAACCTTATATTATGAAGAAGCTTGAAAACAAAGAGAAGATCATGGGCTTTGGTCACCGTGTTTATAAGAATGGGGACCCACGTGCCAAGCATCTGCGTAAGATGTCAGAAGCATTAACTAAAGGAACAACCAATGAGAAATACTATGTCATGTCACGCAAAGTTGAAGAACTAGTGGTATCAGAGAAGGGGCTGCTTCCTAATGTAGACTTCTATTCTGCTACCTCATATCATAGCTTGGGCATTCCTCATGACCTATTTACACCGATCTTTGCTATCAGTCGGATGTCAGGCTGGACGGCTCATATTCTAGAGCAATATGAGAATAACCGCCTTATCCGTCCTCGTGCAGAGTATATAGGAGAAAGTAACCAACGCTACGTTTCTATTGAAGAACGCTAAGAATCTAGCTACTTGACGAAGCTCATCATCAAAAAGAATTAAGGAGGCTTACGATGGTACAACTACAAAAATTCCCCCAGCCCACCGAGGGAGAAGCAATTCGTCTAATCAATGGACAATTACAGGTACCTGATCATCCTATTATCCCTTTTATTGAAGGAGATGGGACAGGTCCAGATATTTGGCGCGCAGCAGTTCGAGTTTTGGATGCAGCGGTTGAGCAAGCATATGATGGAAAGAAAAAAATCGCTTGGTATGAAGTATTTGCAGGTGAAAAGGCATTTAACCAATTTGGAGAGTGGCTACCTGAAGATACTTTGACAGCGATCCGTGAATACTTAGTGGCGATCAAAGGTCCATTAACCACACCCATTGGCGGTGGTATCCGTTCCTTGAACGTAGCGCTTCGTCAACAATTAGATCTATATACTTGCTTACGTCCTGTTCGTTATTATGATGGCGTACCTTCCCCAGTGAAGCATCCTGAACGAGTGGACATGGTCATCTTCCGTGAAAATACTGAGGATATCTATGCAGGGATTGAATGGCAAGAAGGTACAGATGATGTGAAGAAGGTCATTCGTTTCCTTCAAGAGGAAATGGGCATCACCAAAATCCGCTTCCCTGAAACCTCAGGAATCGGGATTAAGCCGGTCTCCAAAGAAGGTACAGAACGACTTGTTCGTGCTGCCATCCAGTCTGCTCTAAAGGAAGGCCGCAAGAGCGTAACCCTTGTTCACAAAGGGAATATCATGAAGTTTACAGAAGGAGCCTTTAAGAACTGGGGATATGAAGTGGCTGAGAAAGAGTTTGGCGACAAGGTCTTTACTTGGGCCCAATATGATCGCATCAAAGAAGAAGCTGGTGTAGAAGCAGCAAATAAAGCGCAAGATGAAGCAATTGCTGCAGGTAAGATTATCATTAAAGATGTGATCGCCGATGCCTTCTTACAACAGATTCTCACTCGCCCTGCCGAGTATGATGTGGTTGCAACGCTGAACTTAAACGGGGATTATATCTCTGATGCATTAGCAGCTCAGGTTGGCGGTATTGGAATCGCACCTGGTGCCAATATCAACTATGTAACGGGGCATGCAATTTTCGAGGCCACTCATGGTACAGCACCCAAATACGCAGGTATGGATAAAGTGAATCCATCCTCTGTAATTCTGTCAGGTGAGATGATGTTACGTCACCTTGGTTGGAACGAAGCAGCTGACCTCATTGTGAAATCAATGGAAAAAACGATTTTAGCAAAAACAGTAACCTATGACTTTGCTCGTATTATGGATGGCGCAACAGAATTAAAATGCTCTCAATTTGGCGATGCATTGATTCAAAATATGTAAGCTGATCGAGCTGAGAGCAAATAAGAAAGGATGAGAACATCATGGCATTTCGTCGAAATAAAATTTCTGTAATTGGCGCAGGCTTCACAGGAGCAACTACAGCATTCATGCTTGCACAAAAAGAACTCGGGGATGTAGTCCTTGTAGATATTCCTCAAATGGAGAACCCAACAAAGGGTAAAGCATTGGATATGCTTGAAGCAAGTCCAGTTCAAGGATTCAATGTCAAAGTTACAGGTACCTCCAGCTATGAGGATACAAAAGATTCAGATCTTGTCATTATTACAGCAGGGCTTGCTCGAAAACCAGGAATGAGTCGTGACGATTTAGTTAGCAAAAACGCTGCGATCATGAAATCTGTAACAGAGCAAGTGGTGAAGTACTCACCAAATTCAACGATTATCGTATTAACCAACCCTGTTGATGCAATGACTTATGTGGCATATAAAACATCTGGATTTCCTAAGCATCGTGTGATTGGTCAATCTGGTGTCTTAGATACAGCACGTTTCCGTACATTCGTTGCAGAGGAATTAAATATTGCCGTAACTGATATCACTGGCTTTGTTCTAGGTGGTCACGGTGATGATATGGTGCCACTGCTTCGCTACTCCTATGCAGGAGGCATTCCATTAGAAACATTGATTCCAAAAGAACGCTTAGATGCCATCGTTGCACGTACACGTAAGGGTGGTGGCGAAATCGTCAATCTCTTAGGTAATGGTTCCGCATACTATGCACCAGCTGCTTCCTTAGTAGAGATGGCTGAAGCAATTCTGAAGGACCAAAAGAAAATTCTACCAACCATTGCATATCTCGAAGGTGAGTATGGCTATAAGGATCTCTATCTCGGTGTGCCAACTCTATTAGGTGGTAATGGGATTGAGAAAATCTTTGAACTAGAGCTAACAGCAGATGAGAAAGCTGCCTTAGATAAATCTGCAGAATCTGTCCGCAATGTGATGAAGGTCCTACCATTATAAGGACTACTTAATCAAGAGATCTATTTCATAGAATCAATTGAAAAGCATATATATATGAAGGAACTCAACTGAGTTCCTTTTTTCTTTTGCTTAGGGGGTGATTACCAAATGAGAAAAAGGTTCTTATGGATGGCAATACTTCTAATACTACCCAACTGTTTCTTGTTAATAGGTTGTCAAGGTGAATTCCAAGAAAATAGTGAATCAAAGTTGCACATTAATCCAATTGGCCAAGATGAACAGTATATGCTACACGAACTTCATCTTCCCCTTGATAGCCTTCCCAACCTTGATCCATATACCATTGAAAATCCAAGTCATTGGATCCCTCTCTATCAAATGATGGAAGGATTATTTCGGATTGCTTCTGATGGAGGTATCGAATATGGCTTAGCGAAAGGCTGGAGTGTATCGCCTGATTATAAAGCTTGGCGTTTTCAGATTCGCGATGCAAAGTGGTCAGATGGCACACCGATCCGTGCAGAGGACTTTCTGATAACTTGGAAGTGGATACAGAAGAAGGAGTATAAAACACTATATCAGTGGATTCTGCAGGAACGCATCTCAGAGATGAAGGTAAATGATGAGGGAAGTCTGCAAATCATAATGAAGCAACCAGAACCAGATCTGATCCAATGGTTAGCCACCATTCCTTTTTACCCCATGGCGCCTAGCTTTGATGAGGATCAGCCGCTTGTGATTAGCAATGGACCTTTTCGTTTGACAGAGAATACGGCAACACAGCTCATATTAGTCAAGAATCAGAATTACTGGGATTCACCTCATGTAAAGCTGGATCGGGTGATCTTTCATTTGCTCCCTGATGAGAGAGAGCAACTTGCTGCATACCAAGCAGGTAAGCTTCATCTATTAAGCCTAGAAAAGTTACCTTACCCATCCTATCAATTAAAAGGGACACAACTTCAAATACCTGTACCAATTATTCACTACCTTCAATTCAACCCTCGCATTTCCTTAAATTATAAGGAGGTACGACATTATTTGGACTGGTCCCTAAATAATGAGGAGCTGTTAGGGACACTTCAATTATCGCAACATCAACGTCTTCATCAGTGGCTTCAGGTTCTGCCAGATTTTTTTCTTAATCAAGCAAAGCGTGAAGTAACCAGGGTTGAGGATCATAAGTTTGAAGCAATGGAGGAGCTTGTGCTTTTAGCTCAATGGAACCGAAGAAATTGGGAGGAAGGACAAGTAATCAAAAGTCAGCTCCAAGCAGCAGGAATACCGATACAAGTAGTTCTTGTTGACCAGAACCAATGGAAGGAAGAACGTCAACATGGTGAGTATTCCTTCATCATTGGCGAATTTACGCCATTGATCAATGATCCTATCCACCTGTTTCAAAGCATAGTTCATCTTAGTGGTGACTCATTATCACTTCAGAAAGAGAAAGAGTATCAAGAACTGCTTGAACAGGCAGTTCGTAGTGAAAATATTGATGTGCGGGCAGACGCCTTTGGAGATGTAGACTTATTTCTACTAGGTGATAGTTCGATTCTGCCTCTTTATTTAGAGTACCGTCAGGTTCAGCAAGTAGACTCTCTTCATGAGTTGAGATTTCAACGAATTACAGGGATCTATGATTGCAAATATGCGTTTATTCAATAGTGGAATAGTAAATTGTAGAGTAGTAAATTTTTGTGTAAATCTTATGAGAGCAATAAATATTCTGTTTTTTTTGAAGAAAAGCACTAGACAAATATGTAACGTAATATTACAATGTATTACATAGTATTGAATCAATATTTCTAAAAAACAAGGTGAATGCCTTGCTCATTCAACTAAAGGGGGAACAGAAATGAAACGCATGAACAAATGGTTGCTAACCATGTTAGCTGTTGTTCTTGTAATGAGCGTTGCTCTTACAGGATGCGGTAGTAAAGATGAACAACCAGCAGCTAACAACAATGAACCAGCAGAACCAGCAGCAGAAGCAAGTGAGCAAGTAATGCATTTGGATTTGAGTGACGAACCACTACTTGATCCACAAAAAGCCCAATACGACTATGAATTCCGTGTTCTTAATAATGTGATGGAAGGTCTAGTTCGTCTTGATGCAAACCAAAAGGCAACACCTGGTATAGCAGAAAGCTGGGATATCTCTGAAGATGGGATGACTTGGACATTCCACCTCCGCGATGCAAAATGGAGTGATGGAACACCAGTAACCGCTCAAGATTTTGCTTATGCATGGCAACGTGCAGTTGCACCAGAGACAGGCTCGATTTATGCAGCCATCGTTTCTGACCATGTGAAGACAGCAGAAGCTGTAGATGAAAAAACCTTGAAGGTAGAGTTAGCTAATCCAGCTCCATATTTTGAAACATTGATGGCATTCCAAACCTTCTTCCCAGCGAAGCAAGAGTTTGTTGAAGCAAATGGCGAAAAATATGGTACTGATGCAGATAAGCTTCTTTATAACGGCCCATTCATGCTTACTTCATGGGAGCATAATAACCGCCTAGAATTGAAGAAGAATGATAACTATTGGGATGCTGAAACTGTTCAATTGACAGAAATCACCCTAGATATTGTAAAGGATAGTAACGCATCACTAGCACTTTATGAAGAAGGCTCCATCGATCGTACTGGCCTTGCTCGTGAGCAAGTGCCTTTATACAAAGATCATGCTGAATTTTTAACCCTTAGTGAACCAACGGTTTTCTATATGCTATTGAATACTAAAAATGAAGCATTGCAAAATGCAAATATCCGCAAAGCCATCTCCTATGGTTTTGATCGACAAGCTTATTGCGATGTTATCTTAAATAATGGCTCTGTACCAGCTAGTGGCTTAATTCCTCCTGAAGTACCAGGACTAGGCGATCAAGATTTCCGTACAGGCAATGGTGATCTTGTTACTTATGATGCTGATAAGGCCAAAGAATATTTGACAGCTGGCTTGAAGGAACTGGGCTTAGAGAAGCTACCAACGATTCGCTACCTAAGCTATGATAATGATTCTGGTATTAAAGGTGCTGAGTTCTTCAAAGAAAACTACAAGAATCTTGGTATTGATATTACTGTAGAGAATCTACCTGTAGCAGCTGTAAAAGAAAAACGTGCCAATGGCGACTTTGATATCTTCTTCGGCGGCTGGGGTCCAGACTATTGGGATCCAATGACCTTCATGGACTTGTTCGTTACTGATGGTCCTTTTAATGAAGGTAAATGGTCTAATGCTCAATATGATGAAGCGATTACTTTCGCAAAATCAAGCAGTGATGCTGAGCAACGGATGACCCGTATGTTAGAAGCAGAAAAAATCTTGATTCAAGATGAAGCAGGTATTTCACCAGTCTTCTTCAAACGTGTATCCATACTACAAAAGCCTTATATCAAAAACTATGTAACCCATCCTTATGGTGCAGATGCTGATTGGAAATGGACATCCATTGAAGGTAAATAAGTCTTACACCATATGTGAATAGAAATTAATAAGTGCAATGAAGAGGAGTATCAAATGCGATACTCCTCTTTATTTGAACCACTTTTAGACCCTCAACGTGCTCAATATAATATTGAGTTTGAGATTGTGAATGCGGTCATGGAAGGATTACTTCGCTTAGACCCTGAAAGCAAACCAGCACCTGGAATTGCTGAAACCTGGGAGATCTCTGAAGATGGTATGGTATGGACATTCCATCTCCGTGATGCACAATGGAGTGATGGTACTCCTGTAACTGCTCAAGACTTCGCATACGCATGGCAACGAGCTGTAGACCCAGCTGTGGGTTCAATCTATGCTACCATCGTAGAAGACCATGTGAAGAAAGCAGAAGCTCTCGATGAGAAAACATTGAAGGTAGAACTAGCGAATCCTACTCCTTACTTTGATTCTCTCATGACATTCCAAACCTTCTTCCCAGCTAAGCAAGAGTTTGTGGAGGCTGCTGGTGAAAAATATGGGACAGATGTAAACCAACTCTTATATAATGGCCCATTCAAGTTAGCGCAATGGGAACATAATAATCGCATTGTTTTAGAGAAGAACCCAACTTATTGGGACGCTGATACTGTAAAACTAGAGCAAGTCACTATGGATATCGTGAAAGACTCCAATGCTGCCTTATCTCTATACGAAGAGGGTTCCATTGACCGTGTAGGTCTCGCACGTGAACAGGTACCTCTCTATAAGGATCATGCAGAATTTATGACTCGAAATGACCCGGTTGTTTTCTACATGCTAGTGAATACAGAAACTGATGTATTGAAAAATGCCAATATCCGTAAGGCTCTCTCCTATGGATTTAATCGTCAAAGCTATTGTGATGTTATCTTAAATAATGGATCCGTACCTGCCAATGGCTTAATTCCAGATGAGGTGCCTGGTCCTGAAGGTGCCAAGGACTTCCGCTCTGCCAATGGGGATCTAGTCACCTATGATTTAGATCAAGCTAAACAATACCTTGCTGAAGGCTTGAAGGAGCTTGGCTTGGAGAAGTTACCACCACTTCGTTATCTTGGTTATGATAGTGACTCTGGTATTAAAGGTTCAGAATTTGTTAAAGAAAACTATGCACAATTAGGTGTGGATATTACTGTAGAAAACCTACCAGTAGCAGCTGTGAAAGAAAAACGTGCCAATGGCGATTTTGACCTCTTCTTTGGTGGTTGGGGTCCAGACTATTGGGATCCAATGACCTTCATGGATTTATTCGTTACAGATGGCCCATTTAATGAAGGCAAATGGTCCAATGCAAAATACGATGAGATCATACAATTCGCTAAGACGACCTCTGATTCAGCATCACGGATGGAACGACTTGTTGAAGCAGAAAAGATTCTTATCCAAGAGGATGCAGGTATCATTCCTGTTTACTATCGAAATGTTTCAATGCTACAAAAGCCATATGTGAAGAACTTCGTTACCCATCCATTTGGTGCAGATACAGACTTTAAGTGGGTAGAGATTGTAGGTAAGGAAGCTCCAGCAAAATAGTTATTCTTAGTAGCAGTTCCACTTGAATTAATGTTTTTTGTTCAGTAAGAAGAGAAGAAGCTAGTTTAGCTTCTTCTCTTCTTTATTGTTTTTCTAGTAATGGGTACCAGGCTACATGAATGAACAGGAAAGTAATTAACAGAAAATTATATAAAAACAGACTAGACATAATTATTACAAAGTATTAAAATAAGTAATAACTAGTCATAAATACCATAAAAGTTAATGAATGAACGGGTTTCTATGTTAAACCTCATTATGTTGGCCCAGACCATCGGTCTAGACCATATAAAGTAAAGAAAAGTAGACTTAAGGAGGAAGAAGAGATGAAGGGGAACCGTAACAAGTGGCTGCTACTCATCCTCTCCATGCTGTTAGTGTTTAGTGTTGTTTTAACAGCATGCGGTGGTAAAGAGAGCACAACAGGTGATAACAAGAATCAATCAGGTACAGAGGGTCAAAAGCCAGAAGAAAAGCCAGAAGAAACACCAGCTGTAGAACAAGTTCTTCGTCTTACGATTTCTGACGAACCACTCTTAGATCCACAACGCTCACAGTACAATTTTGAATTTCTCGTTATTAATGGTGTGATGGAAGGCTTACTCCGTTTGGATCAAGAGAGTAAACCAACTGCTGGAATTGCAGAGAAATGGGAAGCATCTGAAGATGGGATGGTTTGGACCTTCCACCTTCGTGAGGCGAAGTGGAATGATGGTACGGCTGTAATGGCTCATGACTTTGTTTATGCTTGGGAACGTGCAGTGGACCCAGCTATTGGCTCCATCTATGCCTCCATCGTATCTGACCACGTGAAAAATGCTGAAGCACTTGATGAAAAGACGTTAAAAGTGGAATTGGCAAATCCAACACCTTACTTTGAATCATTGATGTCCTTCCAAACCTTCTTCCCTGCGAAGAAAGAATTTGTTGAAGCAAATGGCGAAGGATATGGAACAGAACCTGATAAGTTACTATATAATGGTCCCTTCAAGTTAGCACAGTGGGAGCATAATAATCGACTCGTCCTCGAGAAAAACGAGAATTATTGGGATGCAGATACAGTTAAATTGACTAAAATTACCCTCGATATTGTGAAGGATGGGAATGCTGATTTAGCTCTTTACGAAGAAGGCTCCATCGATCGGGTTGGCCTTGCACGGGAACAAGTTCCAATGTTTAAGGACCATGCAGAATATAACACCATTAGTGAACCTGTTGTATTCTATATGATGTTAAATACCAAGACCGATGTGCTAGCTAATAGCAATATTCGTAAAGCACTCTCTTATGGCTTTGACCGTCAAGCATACACTGATGTAATCTTAAACAATGGCTCGGTACCAGCACATGGGTTAATCCCAGATAATGTGCCTGGACCAGAAGGTGCCAAGGACTTCCGTTCTGCGAATGGAGATTTAGTCACTTATGATCCAGAAAAGGCAAAAGAATTTTTAAATGCAGGATTGAAAGAATTAGGTTTAGAGAAATTACCTCCACTCCGTTATCTAAGTACGGATTCAACCACAGGAATTAAGGGTTCAGAATTTGTAAAAGAAAACTACACTAAATTGGGCATCGATATTGCTGTAGAACTTGTACCAGTAGCAACTGTAAAAGAAAAGCGCCAAAAGGGCGAATTTGAGCTTTACTTCGGTGGCTGGGGACCAGACTACTGGGATCCGATGACCTTCATGGATCTATGGGTAACCGATGGTCCATTTAATGAAGGAAAATGGTCCAATGCCCAATACGATGAAATTATTCAATTTGCAAAGAGTACATCGGATACAAAAACTCGGATGGAACGTCTACTAGAAGCTGAACGCATTTTGATCCAAGATGAAGCTGCCATTGTTCCTGCTTACTATCGGACGATTGCTTACTTACAAAAACCCTATGTACAGAACTTCGTTATGCATCCCTTTGGTGCAGATCACGAGTGGAAATGGGTAGAAATCGGAGCTCACTAAAAGGCTATTTATAAGCTATCACGGGTATGTGAAAGGAAGCTATATCTTCCTTTCACATACTTTTTTTATCTTGATGATGTTATATATACTTTCCCCTAAACAATGTTTACTCTGTTCAATGATAGGCAAATTCGACATAAATCGCCATGTAAGATGACGAATATTTTGAAGTTTGGAAATAAAATTTTCTTCCCCTTCCAGTGAGTTTAGTATAAAATAGTTAAATAACATGACGGATTTTGCATATAGGGCTGTACTCAAGAGGAGGCTTGGTATTACGAGAATTAACCTTATAATTTCAAATTTTGCAATATGATAGATTTGTCTGCAAAATAATCGGCATCATATTCAGAAAAATTAATAGAATTTTTTAAAGGGCATCATCATTTATGACAAGTTGTGATATACTTGATCATATTCTACTATCATTTCGCCTCGATGCCCCTAACCTGTGTCACTAATCAGTACAACCAAGAATCTTAATCGAGGAGGTGCCCAAGTGGTACGTTATGTAGGCAAACGTTTTCTCTATATGTTACTCACCCTCTGGGTGATCATAACACTCACTTTTTTTCTGATGCATCTATTGCCTGGCGATCCCTTTTCCGATATTGAAAAGCTAACGCCAGAAATTCGGCAACAGTTGCTGTCTAATTATGGCTTAGACAAGCCTTTAATCTTCCAATACTTTGTTTATTTGAAAGAGTTGGGCACAGGTAATTTGGGGACATCGATGAAAAGTACGGGACAAACGGTGAATGATATATTAAGTGGGGCACTTCCAATCTCTGCCCAAATCGGTGCGCAAGCAGCAGCGGTAGGAATTATCTTTGGTTTACTACTAGGGATTATCGCTTCATTGAAGCAGAATACCTTTGCGGACTACTTTACCATTATTTTTGCGGTAATTTTTATGGCAGTTCCCTCATTTGTTATTGCTACCTTATTGCAGTATTTTGTGGGGTTGAAGCTGGGGTGGTTCCCGGTTGCTCGGTGGGACCGAGAGTATGCTAGTGTTTTACCTACTTTAGCCATTGCCTTTGGGCAGATCGCTTTCTTCGCACGGATGATGCGTGCAAGTATGCTTGATGTTATTGGCGCAGACTATATGATGACAGCGAAAGCAAAAGGGATTAAGCCAATTGCTGTTGTATGGCGTCATACCATTCGAAATGCTATTTTACCAGTTATCACCTTCATTCCTACTACAGTATTAGGCTTGATTACAGGCTCCCTAGTAATTGAGCAGATCTTTGCAATTCCAGGTATGGGGAAATGGTTGGTAGAATCAATCTATCGAAATGACTACTCAATCACAATGGGATTAACATTGGTGCTTGCAGCATTTTATATTGTTTCCCTCTTCCTCGTGGATGTTTTATATGGATTTGTTGACCCGAGAATACGTGTGGCAGGAGGGAAGGAGTAATGGTGGAACGAGATATTACAGAGGATATGTTTACTCCTTTAGATAAGAATTCACTAGATGCAGAGAAGATCAATCGGCCTATTGTCACATATTGGCAGGATGCTTGGGCACGCTTAAAACGTAATAAGGCAGCTATGGCATCATTGATGCTTCTTGTTCTATTAGTTGTGGTAG
Source organism: Rubeoparvulum massiliense (assembly GCF_001049895.1). Lineage (GTDB taxonomy): Bacteria > Bacillota > Bacilli > Rubeoparvulales > Rubeoparvulaceae > Rubeoparvulum > Rubeoparvulum massiliense. The sequence continues at coordinate 437,407 of NZ_CVPE01000003.1, read as the reverse complement.
CGATTATCGGCCCGTTTATGAACGATTTTCGTTACAGTGATCAGAACTATTCTGAATTGAATTTAAAGCCATTTTCAGCGGCTGCATTGGAGAACAATCATTTCTTTGGAACAGATGATCTTGGACGTGATATTTGGCAACGGATCTGGGTTGGTACGAAAATCTCCCTCTTTATTGGGGTGATGGCGGCCTTACTAGATTTGATCATCGGTGTTCTTTATGGTGCAATTGCTGGTTATAAAGGTGGAAAAACCGATACGATCATGATGCGGATCATTGAGGTTGTTGTTGGTATCCCTCAATTGATTCTTGTTATCTTACTTGTATTAATTCTTGGTGGTAGTCTTTGGACCATCATTCTTGCCATGGCCATATCGGGCTGGATGGGAATGGCGCGGTTAACTCGTGGACAGATTCTGCAATTGAAGGAACAAGAATTTGTCATGGCAGCTACGACACTGGGAGCCGATACAAAACGGATGATTTTGAAGCATTTGATTCCTAATGCATTAGGTCCCATCCTCGTTACTGTAACATTTACAATTCCAAGTGCCATTTTTACAGAAGCAACATTGAGCTTTATTGGTGTAGGTCTTGAACCGCCGTTAGCAAGTTTAGGCTCCCTTGTAAACGATGGGTATAAGATGTTGCGTACCTATTCATGGAACCTGTGGTTTCCCGCTGCAGTAATCAGTATTATCATCTTAGCGTTTAACATTCTGGGAGATGGGTTACGTGATGCGTTTGACCCGAAAATGCGGAAATAGATAGGGAGGATCATGATGGAAAAAGTACTTGAGGTGAACAATCTCCATGTATCGTTCCATACGTATGCTGGAGAAGTGAAGGCAGTACGTGGAGTCTCCTTTGATGTAGCAAAAGGGGAATGCGTCGCCATCGTAGGTGAATCAGGATGTGGTAAGTCGGTTACTTCCAAAACCATCATGCGTCTCAATCCTACTCCACCTGCTGAGATTCTTCGAGGTTCCAGCATTACATTCATGGGAACTGAACTAACCCGGCTGTCGGAGAAGGAGATGCAAAAGGTTCGTGGTGCCGATATTGGCATGATCTTCCAGGATCCGATGACATCCTTAAATCCTACAATGACAGTTGGAAAGCAAATTAGTGAGGGCTTAATAAAGCACCAACACTTGAGCAAAGCCGATGCCATGAAACGCGCTATCGAGATGCTTGAATTAGTTGGAATTCCCAATCCGGTGGAACGGGTTAAACAGTATCCACATCAATTTAGTGGTGGGATGCGGCAGCGTGTGATGATTGCTATTGCCTTAGCATGCTCGCCAAAGCTATTGATTGCAGATGAACCAACCACAGCTTTGGATGTAACGATACAAGCACAGATTCTTGATCTGATGAAAGGTCTTCAGAATAAACTAGATACTTCGATTATTCTTATCACCCATGATTTGGGTGTTGTTGCAGAAATGGCTCAGCGTGTAATTGTTATGTATGCTGGCAAAGTAGTAGAGACAGGGACAGTGGATGAAATATTCTTTAATCCTAAGCATCCATATACTTGGGGATTATTGCAGTCTGTCCCTCGCCTTGATCTCGTACATGGTCAAAAATTAGTCCCAATTCAGGGAACACCACCGGACTTGCTAAATCCTCCAGTAGGTTGTCCATTTGCAGCCCGTTGCGATTATGCGATGAAGGTTTGTCAACAAGCAATGCCAGAGTATACAACGCTCTCAACTGAGCATCGTGTAGCATGTTGGCTCGAGGATCCACGTGCTCCTAAGGTTGAACGTCCAGTAGATGCTGGGGAGGTGAAAGCACAATGAGCGAATCACAACCAATTCTTGAAGTAAAGAATCTGAAGAAGTATTTTGGTAGTGGACCTCTCGCGCTCAAGGCTGTGGATGATGTCTCCTTTTCAATCAAACAAGGAGAAGTTTTAGGCTTGGTTGGTGAATCTGGCTGTGGTAAATCAACCACAGGCCGAACCATCATTCGTCTGTACGACGCAACTGCTGGTGAAGTTCTTTATCAAGGAAAAGACGTGCACAAGCTGAAAAAAAGTGAGATGAAGCAGTTCAATCGGGAGATGCAGATGATTTTCCAAGACCCATACGCTTCTCTCAATCCACGGATGACGGTTATGGATATCATTGCAGAAGGTATTGATATTCATGGCCTCTACCGAGGCAAGGATCGTCAGGATCGTGTTCGTCAATTGCTTGAAACAGTAGGTCTGAATAAGGAACACGTGAATCGTTTTCCTCATGAGTTTAGTGGTGGACAACGTCAACGGATCGGTATCGCCCGTGCCCTTGCAGTAGAGCCAAAATTTATTATTGCGGATGAGCCTATCTCAGCCCTTGATGTTTCCATTCAAGCTCAGGTTGTTAACTTGCTAAAAGAATTGCAGGAGAAACATGGCTTGACTTATCTCTTTATTGCCCATGATCTCTCCATGGTGAAGCATATCTCCGATCGTGTGGGTGTTATGTATCTTGGGAATCTTGTGGAGATTGCTCCAAGTAAGAAGCTATATGATCATCCACTTCATCCTTATACAGAAGCCTTGCTATCTGCCATTCCTATTCCTGATCCAGAGATTGAGCGTAAGCGGGAACGGATTATTTTACAGGGTGATGTACCAAGCCCAATTAATCCACCTAGCGGTTGTCGCTTCCGCACCCGTTGTCCAAAAGCGATGGGTCGCTGCGCTGAAGAACGACCAGTTATGAAGGAACTAGAAAAGGATCATTGGGTAGCTTGTCATCTCTATGATTAATCTTAACTATTCATTGAACCATTAAAACGTCATATAACGCATAGCCGTCATCAAGGGCTATGCGTTTTTACTTATAATTCATGGATACTTAACCGAAACTTTACATGATGAAGATTGCTGAAAGGATAGCGATAGTAAGAGGAATCATGTAAAGTAGAATATAGGAATGTATAGATATGGTAAGAGGAGGTAGCCATGAGTAAAATCTTAGTCGTAGATGATGAACACTCGATTCTAACATTACTTCGGTTTAATCTTGAGAAGGCAGGGTACGAAGTGATTCAGGCCATGGATGGAAATCAAGCCTTACACATGGCGCTCCATGAGCAACCTGATTGTATCATTTTAGATGTAATGCTTCCTAAGATGGACGGCATTGAGGTTTGTAAGGAGCTTCGCAAGGCAGAATGTATGGTTCCCATTATTATGCTAACTGCTAAAGATGAGGAGTTTGATAAGGTCTTAGGTCTAGAACTGGGAGCCGATGATTACATGACTAAGCCTTTCAGTCCGCGGGAGGTGGTGGCTCATGTACGTGCTCTCCTACGCCGTTCCAATCAGTATTCGCAGCCTCAGGAGGTAAGTAAGGAAGAAGAGGTATTAAAACTTGGAGTTTTGACCGTATATGTAGACCGCTATGAAGCATTGCGGAATGATGAGCTTCTACGCCTTACACCGAAAGAGTTTGAACTTCTTGCCTATTTTATTCGTAATCGTGGTCGTGTATTAACACGTGATCATCTCTTGGAAGTGATTTGGAATTATGATTTTACGGGTGATTCCCGGATTGTGGATGTCCACGTCAGTCATTTACGGGAAAAAATCGAAGATGATCCAAAGGCACCTTCCTATATCCAGACGGTACGTGGAATCGGCTATAAAATGATCGGAGAGTAGACGATGCATCGATTTCGTGCACGCATTCTAGGCTTATTCGTCGGAATTTTTTCCATTCTTCTGCTCGTATTAGGTGTTTTTTTAGTCTCCTATGTGGAACGTTTATATAAAGAGAATCTCATTGAACAGATGGAGGGGAAGGCAGAAGCCATGGCCATCCTTACTTCACACTATGTCGATGATCTTGAACTTCTTCAAGCCAAGGTACAGGAGATTGCCCCAGTTAAGCAGAGACAGCTTACGATCATCGCTAGTAACGGAGACATTGTGGCAGCATCCTATTTATCGACTCAATATATTCGTGAAAATATCGAGCATCTTCAGATTGAGACACTCTTGGAACGTGAATATGGAACTGATCTACGTTATCAGGATGATACGGGGACAGAGATGCTCTATGTGGTGAAGCCCATTTATGATATTCAGGGAGATTACTGGGGGATCGTCCGCTATGCCGTCACCATGGAAGAAGTAGACCAGATGGTCCACCAAATTTGGTACACCATAACTGTTGCCTTGCTGGTTGCCCTGATCCTGTTCTGGCTAGCAAGTCGTCGGATTGCGAAGGGGGTGGCAATCCCTATCGAAGCGATGACCCAAGTGGCGAAGCAGATTGCCCATGGCGATTATGGAGCAAGAGTCCGTTTACGACGAAATGATGAGATTGGAATGTTAACAGATGCCATCAATAACATGGCTGAAAATCTAGAGTGGCAAATGAAAAAGAATCATGAAACCCAACAAACCTTGGAAGGCATCATCCAAACCATGACCAGCGGAATTCTACTGGTAAATCAAGAAGGCCGAATAATCCTGAGCAATCCTGCAACAGAAAGATTACTTGGTTTTCTGCGTGGTGAGCTAGAGGGGAAGTTTCATATGGAGGCTGTTCGTTATGTTGGTCTCAGTGAGAAAATTGAAGCATGTCTCCGAACCGGACAAGAAGTGCGAGGAGAAATTCATGGTTATTATCCCGATGATATTATCCTAGATTCCATCTCGGTACCCTTCTTAGATGATGAGGGCAATGTTCGTGGTGTATTAACATTACTCCATGATATTACGAATATTCGCCGATTAGAAAAGATCCGTAGCCAATTTGTGGCCAATGTTTCCCATGAATTGAAGACACCGATCACATCCATCAAGGGATTTGCGGAAACCCTCCTTGAGGGGGAACTTGGTGATGCTGAGACGCTACGTCAATTCTTACAGATCATCTATGATGAGAGTGAACGGCTTCACCGCTTGATTATAGACCTGCTCGATTTATCTAAGATTGAGCAAGGTAAGGAACAGACTCAGAAGCAGCTTGTTGATTTTGTCCAACTCGTTGATCATGTTATGAAGACTCAAAGCACCCAAGCGAAAACAAAATCCATTACCATGAGCTCCCACTGCCCCAATCATCCTGTGCTCTATCTTTGTAATCATGATCAAATGATTCAGGTTCTTACCAATCTAATTGGGAATGCCATTGCTTATACTCCAATGAATGGTGCAGTGAAGATCGATCTTGTAGAATTAGAACAGAGTATTCAGCTTGCAGTCCAAGATAATGGTGTGGGTATTCCCCGCGATGATCTACCACGGATATTCGAACGCTTCTATCGTGTAGACAAGGCGCGCTCTCGTGATTCAGGGGGAACAGGTTTGGGGCTCTCCATCGTGAAGCATATTGTAGAGTCACATCATGGAGAGATTCAGGTAGAGAGCCGGTTAGGGCAAGGGTCTACATTTACTGTAATCCTGCCAAAAATCGAATAATGGAGTAAAAAATGGATGGTTCTCATAGAGCCATCCATTTTGTTCGCTATTCATGAATAAAGTTCATTTTAGAGCAAGGTTAAGGTAATGACAGACAAGATAAGATTCATCACTCCAGCAACTAAGGGAAAGAAAAAGAACCATTCGCGCATCCGAAATTGCTTTCGTAGTATGTGGTCGCCGTCAAGACTTTTTCGATAGCTCTTTTCATCCTCTGCCAGCTTCCGCATATAGGGATTACGGCTAAAGGCAATTTTTGTAGCTTGCCAACTCTTTTTAAATAGTGAAAAAAAGCCCCCATGGTTTATGGTATAAATGGCAACGATGACGATAGCTAGCAAGCCAACCATAAATGATGTATTAGAAATATGGAGGACTAGAAGTTCTGTGGTTGTGGTTTTCCAGGCATAGAGTAAGACCCCCGCAAGTAGGAAAAGGGGGGCAAGTAAGCGTGAGAAAAGCTTGGAATCTAGCATCATCAAGTCTCCTGTCAATCAGTCTTCTTCCATTATATCTTCCTGTAATCATCTTTACAAACTCTTAATACTTCCTCAACGCTCCCTTTATCTCTCCCCTGTAGAATAAAAAGTGTCAAAAGTGAAGCAGTACTTTAAGGAGGCAACATAATGGGTAAAAAATCTCTCTTTGTTGTTATGCTTACAATTTTATTGGTAGCATCTGTAGCAATCACAGGCTGTGGAAACAAGAGTGAAAATTCCAATGCCAATACAGAACAACCAGCAGGCCAAAAAACAGAAGCAAATCAAGGAAATGCTGGAACAGAGACAAAAACAGAAGCAGCATTATCAGGCACCATAAATATCGCAGGCTCTTCTACGGTTTATCCAATTACCAAGGTGGTAGCAGAAGACTTCCAAAAAGCGAACAAGGATGTACGTGTTCCAATTCAAGTGACAGGAACTGGTGGTGGATTTAAGCAATTTGTTAAAGGTGATGTAGAGATAAACAATGCATCTCGTGCGATTAAAGAGAGTGAAGCAGCAGAAGCAACAGCCAATGGGATCGAAGTGGCTGAATATAAGATTGGTTTGGACGGGATCACCGTTGTCATTAACTCCGCCAATGATTGGGCGAAAGAGATTACCACTGAGCAGTTGAAAAAAATGTGGGAACCAGCAGCTGAAGGCAAGGTTATGAAGTGGAGCGATATTGACCCTGCATGGCCCGATGAAAAAATCAATTTCTACAGTCCAGGTACTGATTCAGGTACATTTGGTTTCTTCACAGAAGCGATTGTTGGTGAAGAAGGATCGATGCGAACCGATGTGGTTCAATCAGAAGATGATAACGTATTGGTCATGGGTGTAGCTGGTGATAAATATGCCATTGGATACTTTGGTTACGCCTACTATGTTGAGAACAAGGATACATTACAGGAAGTAACCCTTGATGGAGTAGCCCCAACTGTAGAATCTATCAATAATGGAAGCTATGCCATCTCCCGTCCTCTCTATCTCTATGTGAATGTGGGTGCGATTAAAGAGAAGCCTGAATTAAAAGCATTCCTTACATTCTACTTTGAGAATGGGAAAGAGTATGTGGCAAGCCAAGGCTATGTGCCTCTCAACGATGAAGATTATCAAAAGCTTGTACAAGAAGTAGATAATGTGAAGTAAGTCGCTGGCAACAGAATGGATGGGTGGCGCTCCTGATTTTACAGGTGCGTCACTTTTCCCATCACAGCTTGCCCTACGAAGGGGAAAGGGGTTTGCAGTGTGACCAATTTGATTTCAACAACAAAAGAGAAAGGTTTAGTTCGGACGAAGCGAGGAATTGGTGACCGAATTATCCCTGTTATTCTATTTCTGTGCACCATGGTCTCGATCGTGACAACAGTAGGGATCGTCTTGACACTGTTAGTGGAAGCAGTACGCTTTTTCAGAGAGGTGTCAATCCTCGATTTCTTTACTGGTACAGAATGGACGCCACTATTTGCAGGAGAAAGCCAAAAATTTGGTGTGCTTCCCCTGATCGTAGGTACACTGTGGATCACCTTCTTTGCCAGTTTAGTTGCCTTACCACTTGGTTTATTCTCAGCCATCTATCTCAGCGAATATGCATCGGTAAAAATACGGAGAAGAATTAAACCTATCTTAGAAGTACTGGCAGGCGTTCCTACCATTGTGTATGGATTTTTTGCTTTACAATTTGTTACGCCCATTATCCGTCAACTCTTTCCTGAAACTTCGATTTATAATGCAGCCAGTGCCGGTATTGTAGTTGGTATCATGATCCTCCCCATGGTTGCCTCCATTAGTGAGGACGCCATGACAGCGGTACCTCGTTCATTACGACAAGCTGCCTACGCTTTAGGATCTACTCGCTACGAAGTGGCGATGAAAGTTGTGGTACCTGCTGCACTTTCAGGAATTATTGCATCCTTTATATTAGGTATTTCCCGGGCAATCGGGGAGACGATGATCGTGTCCATCGCTGCAGGCTCCTCGCCTAATTTGACCTGGAATCCATTGGAGAGTATTCAGACCATGACCGGTTATATTGTACAAGTAAGTACAGGAGACGTGGAACATGGAGGGGTGAAGTATTTAACGATGTTCGCTATTGGTTTCACACTTTTCATCTTCACCTTTGTCATGAATCTGATCGCTTCTTGGGTCTCTCGCCGTTTTAAGGAGGAGTATTGATGGAACAGAATGATCTAGCCATAAAACGTATGATGCAGCGTAAGCGAAGAGATCGGTTGATGAAAGGAATCTTTTTGTCAGCCACTGCCTTTGGCATTATTATGTTAACGATTTTAATTATCAACATCCTGACCAAAGCGTGGGGTTGGGTAGACTGGCAATTTATCACCAGCCTTGACTCCTCTCGACCGAAGGAGGCGGGGATCATCGCTGCCCTTGTAGGGTCACTGTGGATTATGCTCTTCACTGCCCCCATTGCCTTTATCCTAGGTGTTGCTACAGCAATCTATTTGGAGGAGTACGCTAAGCAGAGCTGGTTAACTCGCCTGATCCAAACCAATATCTCCAATCTAGCTGGTGTACCCTCCATTGTCTTTGGAATGATGGGCTTTTCCCTCTTTGTTTTTACACTTGGACTTGGTCGCAGTATTTTAGCTGGTGCTTTAACCATGGCTCTATTGATCCTCCCCATTGTAGTCGTAGCTTCGCAGGAGGCGATTCGTAGCGTCCCTCAAAGCTTGCGTCAAGCATCCTATGCAATGGGTGCAACGAAATGGCAAACCATGCGTCGAATTGTACTTCCTAGTGCATTTCCAGGGGTGTTAACAGGGATTATCCTCGCATTGTCTCGGGCAATTGGTGAGACGGCTCCACTGCTGATGATTGGAGCTGCAACATTCGTTTATTTCTTGCCAGAAGGACCGCTTGATCGTTTCACAGCATTACCCATTCAAATCTATAGTTGGGTAACGCAACCGAAGGCAGAGTTCGCCAATGTGGCTGCTGCAGGGATTGTGGTGCTACTTGTCATCTTATTAGGAATGAACTCCATTGCGGTCTATTTACGTAATCGCCTTCAGAAACGGGGCTAACTAGACTTCAATTATTTTGCAACGGGGGAGATTAAGAATGGCCTATATCGATGTTCATGACTTAAATCTATTTTATGGGGAGAAACAAGCCCTTCATCATATTGAGATTGCCATTGACGAACATGCTGTCACTGCATTAATTGGACCATCAGGATGTGGTAAGTCAACATTTCTACGCACATTAAATCGAATGAATGATATGATTCGTGATGTGAAGATTACCGGTGATGTCGTGATTGATAGCCAGAATATTTATGATTCCAATGTCAATGTGGAACTTCTACGAAAACATGTAGGGATGGTGTTTCAACAACCCAATCCATTCCCCAAGAGTATTTATGAAAATGTTGCATATGGTCCACGAATCCATGGTTTGCGTAATAAGGCAGAACTAGATGAAGTAGTGGAGACTAGTTTAAAGCAAGCGGCATTATGGAGTGAAGTGAAGGATATTTTAAAAAAACCAGCCCTTGGACTCTCCGGTGGACAGCAGCAACGTCTCTGTATCGCCCGTGCTTTAGCAGTCAATCCTGATATTCTGCTCATGGATGAACCTACTTCAGCCCTTGATCCCATCTCTACAGCAAAGATAGAAGATTTGCTACAGGAGTTGAAGGAGACGTATACCATTGTCATCGTAACTCATAATATGCAGCAGGCTGCCCGTTCTTCAGATAAGACAGCCTTCTTCCTACAAGGGGAACTGGTGGAATACGGTGAAACAGCTTCGATTTTTCAAAATCCCCGTGACCAACGGACAGAAGATTATATTACAGGACGATTTGGATAAGAGAAGAATGAAGGAGGAAAAAATGGGATGAATGCCTCCCGGACCAAGTATACCCATGAGTGGGATGACCTATATAAAAAAATGATGATGATGAGTGGAAAAGTGGAGGAAGCTCTCAACAAATCTCTCCAAGCCTTTCAACAGCGAGATATTCAACTGGCAGAAGCTGTAATCCAAGGAGATAATGTTATCGATGCTATGGAGTTGGAGATCGAGTATGGTAGCTTCGAGCTCATTGCTTTACATGCCCCGATGGGACCAGATCTACGTCAGATCGGAACGATGTTAAAAATGGTAACGGACTTGGAGCGGATCGCTGATCATGCCTCAAGTATTGCCAAGGCAACGATCCGCTTACAGCAGACTGAAAAGCGCGGGATCGATGAAAATCTTTCAGAGATGGGGCAGTTGGTTATCCAGATGCTCCACAAAGCGCTAGATGCTTACATGAAGAAGGACGTTCCTTACGCTGAAGAGGTGGCTCTCCTTGATGACGAAATCGATGGTCGTCATAAAGCCAACATCAATGAGATTGTGACCCTCGTTACAGAACATGGCTCATTAATGGCATCGGGAACGCAACTTTTGCTTATTTCAGGCTACCTCGAACGGGTTGGCGATCATGTAACCAATCTATGTGAATGGATATTCTATATGGTAAATGGTAGTCTGAAAGACTTAAATGAGTAGCGTTTGTAAAAACACCTTCTGCTCTAATCAGAAGGTGTTTTTAGTGCGTGTTTTACTCTTTAGATTTTTGTGATCGAATACTCTTGCTTTCCTGAAGGAGATAGCCAACAAGTCCAAGCAAGATGATCGATCCACCGATCCATTGGTTGCTGGTTAAGGCTTCGCCGAGAATGAAGTATGCTAAGATGGAGGCACCGATGGGTTCTCCTAAGATGGCCATGGAGATGGTGGTGGCACTTACATATTTAATAGCACCATTGAGGATGGTGTGGCCTAGTAGCGTAGGAATAATGGCCATGGCAAGGAAATAGAGAAAATCCCTGGTGGAATAGGTGATGAATGAGTATCTCATCACGAACACATAGAGACCTAAGATCAGTGAACTAGCTCCGTAGACCACATAGGTATAGGCAAAGAGAGGGAGATGCTGGCGAATCTGTTGCCCAATCAGCCAGTAGATCGTGATGGTAAGAGCACCTAGCAATGCAAGAATATCACCCCAGAGCGCCTTACCTGCTACCTGAAAGTCGCCCCATCCGATCATCACCCCTCCTGATAGAGCAAGAAGTAGAAAGAGCCATCCAATGAGTGGTGTTTTCGACTTAAAGAGGTAATAGGAACCGAGTACTGCGAATAATGGCTGCATCGTCACAAGGACAACAGAGCTTGCTACCGAGGTGTAGGCTAGTGATTGGAACCATAGTACGAAGTGTAAGGCGAGAAAGAAGCCTGAGAGGAAGGCAAGCCACCAGTCTCGCTTCGTCATTTTATGTAAAGATTGGCGGATAGAGGGATGGAGCACCAATGGAGTCATTAATAGAAAGCTGAAAAAAAGACGATAGAATGCTGACACAGCAGGAGGCGCATCCACGAGCTTGACAAAGATGGCTGCACTCCCAATGGCAAAAACAGCGATGGCGATAAAAAAACCATATACATATTTTGTAGGCTGGGAGCCTCGATTACCTGTGATTCCTGACATAAAATGGTGCCTCCATTCTCCACGAAAACTACTTCATTGACTTAATCTCTTTCAATGTAGTCCAATTTGATATTATAATACATAGAGATTGAATAGAGTTATTTTTTGAAACTCACCCTCAATTCTTTCGTAGTAGAAAGCAGATAAAAAAGGAGGATGAAGACAGCATGCAAATGAGTGTGCGACAATTGTACGCCACCTTCTTTGGTGGTTTAGTGTTGGCCATTCTTGTCCTAGCAGCATTCACATCCTGGTATACTGTGGATGAGACAGAACAGGTGGCACTTCATACGTTTGGGAAAGTAACGCAAACCCATGCAGAACCAGGTTTGCACTTTAAGTTACCATGGCCGATTCAGACGGTGACCAAGGTGTCCAAGGAGACATTTAGCTTTGATTTTGGTACCAATGATGGCGGTCGCACTATGAATTCTGATGCGAAGATGATTACCGGTGATGAGAACATCCTATTGGCTGATCTCGTTGTACAATGGCGGATTTCTGATGTACGTGATTTTCTTTATGCAACACAGGATCCTGAAAAAATCTTGGCAAGTTCCACATCTGCTGCTTTACGTGGTGTGATCGGGAGCACCAAGATCGATGATGCCTTAACAGTAGGGAAGCCAGAGATTGAGCGTCGGGTTAAGGAGCAATTGATCAGCCTGATGGATGATTATAATGCAGGGATTCAGATCATTGACGTCAAGCTTAAAACAGTGGACCTACCAACTGAAGAGGTACGGAAGGCTTTTACAGAAGTAACAGATGCTCGTGAAATGATGAATACGAAGATTAACCAGGCGAATAAGTACTATAACGAAAAGTACAACTATGCCACAGGGGAAAAAGATGCGATCATCTCTAAAGCCCAAGGGGATAAGACAGCACGGATTGAAGGGGCTAAAGGGGATGTAGCGAAATTTAATGCAATCTACTCTGAATATGTAAAGAACCCATCGATTACCAAGCAACGTCTTGTACTAGAGACATTGGAGGCTATCCTTCCAGGCGCTCAAATCTACATTATGGATGATACCGATGGCGTTGTGAAATACCTACCCCTTGATCGCTTACCTGGTGGTTCACAGGCTGCAGGTGCGAAGCAAGGCACTGCAGAGGAAGGGGGTACGAAGTAATGGATAATAATGTGATCAATATGGATGAGCGCCGTCCAAGTGACTTGGATTGGAAGAAATATACGCGTTTTGGCGTTGGAATTCTAATTTTTATTATTATCTTTGGTCTTATTATCGGCAATGCTTATATTGCTCAAGAAGGCGAATATAAAGTGGTTCGCCAGTTTGGTGAAGTGGTGGATGTGAAAGAGAATCCCGGGATCTATTTTAAGATTCCTTTCATTCAAACCGTTGAAACATTACCGAAGTATCACTTAATCTATGACACACCACCAACAGAGATTAACACCAAGGATAAAAAACGTCTATTGATCGATAATTATGTAATCTGGAAAATTGATGATGTTCGTCTCCTCATCCAGAACGTACGGAATGTACCTGGTGCAGAGCAAAAAATTGGGGATGCTGTTGGTTCCATCGTTCGGGCTGAACTAGGTCAACTCAATTTTGATGAGATCGTCACCGATGAATCCTCACAGCGTGGTAGCTTTAACGATTCTGTAACGGAAAAAGTAGATACTGTCTTACATCGCGATAATTTTGGGATTAAGGTAATTGATGTTCGAGTGAAGCGTACGGACCTCCCTGAGACCAATGAGCAATCTGTTCATAATCGAATGATCTCAGAGCGGCAAAGTAAGGCACAGGAATATCTCTCCCTCGGGGATGCGGAAGCCAATCGGATCCGTGCGAACACTGATAAAGTGGTGAAGGAGATTCTTGCACAGGCAGAAGCCGAGGGCAAGAAGATCCAGGGGGAAGGAGAACAAGAAGCGGCTCGGATCTACAATCAGGCCTATGCCAAGGATCCAGCTTTCTATGAATTGTATCGTACCTTACAATCTTACAAGGTGACATTGAATAATGAACCCGTGATTATTCTACCAATCAATTCACCCTATGCTCGCATCTTAATGGGTCAATATTAAGCGAAAGAAGCGTCTCCTAAATGGAAGACGCTTCTTTTGTCGTTCTCCCTGATATGGTAAGATGATGGCAGTGAAACCAAAGTGAGGTGGCTAGAATGAGCAAGATGCTCATCATCGATGCAAACAGTATTGCGAACCGGGCGTTCTATGCAATGCCCTTGTTAAATAATAGTAAAGGCATCTTTACCAATGCCGTTTATGGTGTGACAAATATGCTCTGGCGCCTATTAGATGAGGAGAAGCCTGACTATGTATTGATGGCTTTTGATGCAGGTAAGGTAACCTTTCGGACAGAAGCGTATGCGGAGTATAAAGGAACACGAGCTAAGACCCCTACGGAGCTAAGTGAACAGTTTCCCCTGCTCCATCAGCTTTGCCATGCGATGGGAATCGCCCATTACGAGCTTCCAGGCTATGAAGCGGATGATATTATTGGAACCATGAGTCGGATTGCTGAGGAAGGGGATCTGGAAGTCTTGGTTCTTTCAGGGGATAAGGACTTACTGCAACTCGTCTCTCCCCGAACGAGAGTGGCCTTGACACGAAAAGGTATCAGTGAGACCGAACTCTATGATGAGGAACATTTCTCCCAAGTGTATGAAGGCTTACGCCCACTTCAGATGATCGACCTAAAAGGCTTGATGGGGGATACTTCAGATAATATCCCTGGTATTCCTGGCGTAGGAGAAAAGACTGCACTTAAGCTCTTAAAACAATTTGGCTCTGTGGAGGAGGTATTGGCCAACTGGCAATCGGTTTCGGGCAAAAAGCTGCAGGAAAAGATTGCTCAGCATCAGGAAGAGGCCAAACAGAGTAAATGGCTCGCCACCATTCAACGTGATATTCCCCTTACCCTTACCATTGACGATGTTAAATATGCTGGTTATAATCCAGAAAGTCTTCGCCAATTCTTTGAAGAGATGGAGTTTAACTCATTCCTCCAGCGTCTCCCCCAAGAGAAACCAAGCGAGGGAGAGGCACAAGAAGCACGGAGCGTTGGGGAGACCATTCTGCTTAATGCAGAGAACTGTGGAGATTACCAGGACTTTCTTCAGCAATCTCCCTTAGCACTCTATCTAGAAATGGATGGTGAGAACTATCATCGGGCTGCCATTCTTGGTTTAGGTATCAGTGATGGTAAAAGAAATCTTTTCGTTCCTACAGAGATGCTAGATTGGCAGCCCATTCAGCAATGGTTGGCTGATGGTAAACGAGAGAAGTGGGTTTTTGATGGGAAGAAGCTGATTGTTAGTTTAGGCTGGCGCAAGCTATCTGTAGCTGGAATAAGCTATGATCTGCTCTTAGCCTCTTATCTGTGTAATCCGTCTGAGAGTCAGCGCCAATTGCTGGATGTCTTACACAATCATCAGGTTCCAACCGCTCTTTCTTCCGATGAGGAGATCTACGGGAAAGGAGCCAAGTGGCAGCTTCCATCACTGGAGCAGCTTATGCAGCATGTAGCATTAAAGGCAGAGGGAGTCTATGCGTCCCAGGCTATTCTCCATCAGCAGATGGAGGAACTGTCGCTTCTTCCACTCTATGAGGGGGTAGAACAGCCATGTAGCCTTGTTCTTGCCGAAATGGAACAAGCAGGGGTTCTCGTCGATGTACAGCAGCTTGCCCAGATGGGGCAAGCCCTACAAGTGCGTCTCGATGAGCTGACCAATCAAATCTATGCATTGGCAGGAACCTCCTTCAATATCAATTCACCGAAGCAATTAGGAGAGATCCTTTTCGATAAAATGGGTTTACCTGTTCTTAAGAAGACGAAGACAGGATACTCTACCAGTGCAGATGTACTGGAAAAACTGGAGCCTTATCATGAGATCATTTCTTTGATTCTCACCTATCGTCAGCTGATTAAGCTCCAATCCACCTATATTGAAGGCTTGCAGAAGGAGATTCATCCGATCAGCAAAAAGGTGCATACCATTTTCCAACAGGCGATTACAGCCACAGGTCGCTTGAGTAGCACTGATCCCAATCTACAGAATATCCCGATCCGTTTGGAAGAGGGACGTAAGATTCGTCAGGCCTTTATTCCCTCCCAACCAGGTTGGAAGATCTTATCTGCGGACTATTCGCAGATCGAGTTACGGGTGCTAGCTCATATTTCACAGGATGCTAATCTCATCGATGCCTTCTTGCATGATATGGATATCCATACTCGTACAGCAATGGATGTCTTCAGCGTGCCCAAGGAGGAAGTAGATAGTAATATGCGGCGTCAAGCTAAAGCAGTTAACTTTGGGATCGTGTATGGAATAAGTGATTATGGCCTTTCCCAGAACTTGAATATTCCTCGAAAGCAAGCAGCTCAGTTTATTGATCGATATTTTGCTGTCTTCCCAGGGGTAAAGCAGTATATGGAGTCCATTGTGGAGCAAGCGAAGCAGGATGGCTATGTGACCACCCTGCTACAGCGTCGCCGTTATCTACCAGAGATCCATAGTCGTAACTTTAATCTGCGCAGCTTTGCAGAACGGACAGCCATGAATACACCGATTCAAGGTAGCGCAGCTGATATTATTAAGCTAGCCATGCTTCGAATGGCCAAGGAAATTAAAGCGCATCAGTTGGAAAGCTGCATGCTGCTCCAGGTTCATGACGAACTGATCTTTGAAGTGGCACCACAAGAGTTAGAACAGATGAAACAATTGGTACGTGAAGTGATGGAGCATGCCATGGAATTGGCTGTACCCCTCAAGGTAGATGTGAATGTTGGCGACTCTTGGTACGAAGCAAAGTAGCAGATGGAGGGGATGATGTAAGATGCCAGAATTACCTGAAGTAGAAAATGTACGTCGTACCCTCTTACCACTGGTCAAGGAAAAAATAATTGAGACCGTGGAGGTACGTTGCCCTCGGATCATCCGTACTCCCGATGATATCATGCAATTTGCCCATGAATTAGAAGACAAGGAGATTATGGATATTGAGCGGCGGGGAAAATATTTAATCTTTATTCTCAGTGAAGGGTACGCATTAGTCTCCCACCTTCGTATGGAGGGGAAGTATTGGTTCGTCAACCATGACCAACCCTATGGCAAGCATGAGCATGTCATCTTTCATTTTCATGGAGAAGAGAAGGAGCTACGCTATGAGGATGTGCGGAAGTTTGGCACCATGGATATGATTCTGCAGTCCGACCTACCTTCCTTCCCAGCACTGGCCAAATTAGGGCCAGAGCCCTTGGATCCTGTATTCACTTGGTTGAAGCTGAAGGAGCAGCTAGCAGGAAAGGGAACCAATATTAAAGCAGCACTTCTTGATCAACAGGTGGTAGCTGGTTTAGGCAATATCTATGTGGATGAGAGCCTTGCCATGGCCCATCTTCATCCTACGCGCCCTGTGCCCTCCCTTAACGATGGGGAATTGCAACTGCTCCATGAAGCGATTCAGGTTATTATAAAAAAGGCAATTGTCATGGAGGGTTCCACCATTCGTTCTTATGCCAATATGGGGAAGAAAGGCTTGATGCAAGAGGAACTTCTGGTCTATGGAAGGACAGGAGAGCCTTGTAAGTACTGTGGTCACCCCATTGAGAAACGGATTGTTGCCGGACGCGGCACGCATTTTTGCCCTGCTTGTCAGCCTGAATAGGCACCATCCCATCTCCCATCCCATAGAATAGATCGGCGATATCATCGCGATGAGCTTAGATGGGGAGGGAACGGCATCGATGCAAGCAGTATCCTTGATTTTCTTAGCCATTGCCGTAAGCATGGATGGTTTAGGCGTAGGCTTCACCTATGGATTACGAAAAATTAAGCTCTCTTGGTGGTCCATTATCCTGATCATGATGCTTTCGTGCACCATGTTGTTCATCTCCATGCTACTGGGGCATTGGATTAGTGATTGGCTATCCGATCAGCTAGCCCAATGGATCGGAGCTTCTATCTTGATCCTTTTAGGCGTATGGGCACTCTTTCAATTGGATCAGCAACATGGAACAAAGAAGGAACCGCTGACTCCCAGTCTAACGACAGATGGTAGTCCAACTACGCTTACACGAATCGAATTGAAGCGTTTAGGGATTGTAATCCAAATCTTGCGGGAGCCCACCTTAGCGGATGTAGATGACTCTGGTACCATTTCATTTAGCGAAACATTATTACTAGGTCTTGCCCTTTCATTGGATGCTTTTGGAGCAGGACTTGGTGCTGCATTATTGAATTATCCTATGTTTACAACAGCATTGGCCATTGCTGTAGTGAGTGGCTGTTGCTTATGGCTGGGAATCTGGTTAGGTAATCTGTTCTCCTATTTACGATGGTTAACACGATTAAGCCTGTTACCAGGCTTACTATTAATTGTCTTAGGAATTTTCCGCTTATTATCATAAAGTGGATGCTGGAGGTGTTTCCATGTTAATCGGCTTAACTGGCGGCATTGCAACAGGTAAGAGCACCGTCTCTCGCTATTTACAGGAGCGGGGAGCTTGGATTGTTGATGCGGATCGAATTGCCCATGAGGTGGTAGAGCCTGGAGAGGAAGGGCTGCAGCAAGTAGTTGCCCATTTCGGTAGCGCGGTCTTTCTGCCTGATGGACGTTTAAATCGACAACGACTCGGTCATTTAGTTTTTAGCGATGCTGTTAAGCGGAAAGCATTGGAGCAGATCCTCCATCCCCTAATTCGGGCTAGAATGTGGGCAGAGGTAGAGCGAGCTCGCACAGCGAACTCACCTTGGATCGTCTTAGATGTGCCACTCTTAATTGAAAATGGATTGTACCAGGAAGTGGATGCTGTGATTCTCGTAGTGGTGTCAAAGGAGACGCAATTGGCCCGTTTAATGGAACGGGATCATGTAAGTGAAGAAGAGGCCAAACGTCGAATTGCCGCCCAGATGCCCTTGGATGAAAAACGACATTATGCCCATTTTATCATTGATAATGACGGAACGATTGAAGCGACATATAAGCAGATCGATGAGATCTTAGCGAAAATAGAGTGAGGATGGCTGCAACTACATGAAGAGAAACTGGCTGAAGTCATTATTAATCATTGGATTACTTCTTGGTACCTTATATCTAGCCAATTCAAAATGGTTGTTACAACAACTCTTTCCCATTCCCTATATGGAGACGGTCTTCCGTGAAGCAGAGGAATCTAACGTGGATCCCTGGCTTATCTATGCCATGATGATGGTGGAGAGTGGCTTTCAAGCGGAAGTGGTATCTGCAAGGGGAGCTGTAGGAATTATGCAGGTAATGCCTACCACAGCAAAATGGGTGTTGAAAGAAGAAGCAGAGGGCATGGATCTTGAACGATTACGAGCGGAGCTTCAAGAACCAGCTTACAATCTACAAGTGGCAATTCAATACTTAGAGGAGCTAGCATCGATCTACCCTCAGTCAGCAGTTCTCCAGATTGCATCCTATAATGCCGGACCCACACAGGTTAAACAGTGGTTAGATGAGAGGGTTTGGGATGGCACACTAGAGCATGTCAATCAAATTCCCTTTCCTGAGACCCAACGTTATATCAAGAAGGTTAGTTATATTCAGGATCGCTATCACCAAATATATCAAGATGCAAGATAGGTAACTTACATCTTCTCTTTTCACTATAATATGTTATACTATTCATGGGTTTCATCGAAAATATGGTATCTTAATTAGAACTCATGATGTAACAATATAGAGGATAGGGAAGGGAGAAGTAAATATGTCGATAAGGATTGGCATTAATGGTTTTGGAAGAATTGGACGGATGGTATTCCGCAAAGCGTTACAAGAACCTGATGTTGAAGTGGTTGCCATCAATGCCAGCTACCCAGCAGCTACTTTGGCCCATATGATAAAATATGATACAATTCATGGGAATTTAGATATACAGATTGAGGTACAAGAGGATATTTTACTCGTTGAAGGTCACGCAGTGAAGCTTCTATCTAATCGTGATCCGGAGCAGCTTCCCTGGAGCCAATTAGGCGTAGATCTAGTAGTAGAAGCAACAGGTAAATTCCGTGATCGTGATGGCGCTGGTAAGCATCTCAAGGCGGGTGCGAAAAAAGTAGTAATCACAGCGCCAGGTAAAGAGGAAGATGTAACCATTGTAATGGGTGTTAACGAGGAGATCTATGAAGCGAAGAATCATCACATTGTCTCTAACGCTTCATGTACTACCAACTGCCTTGCTCCATTAGTAAAGGTCTTGGATCAAGAATTTGGTATCGTTCAAGGAATGATGACCACGGTTCACTCCTATACCAATGATCAGAAGAATCTTGATAATCCTCATAAGGACTTACGGCGAGCACGTGCGTGCACACAATCGATTATCCCTACAACCACTGGTGCTGCAAAAGCAGTAGGTAAGGTATTACCTCACCTCAATGGGAAGTTAAATGGAATCTCCTTACGAGTCCCAACACCCAATGTGTCTGTTGTGGACTTAGTGGTTAATGTGGAAAAGGATGTAACTGCAGAACAGGTAAATGAAGCTCTTCAAGCAGCTAGTACGACCTATATGAAGCCCTACTTATCTGTCTGTATGGAGCCATTGGTTTCTAGCGATTTTAACCATACAGAATACTCTACGATTGTGGATGGATTATCTACCATGGTGATGGGAACGAATCAGATCAAGGTGCTCGCTTGGTATGATAATGAGTGGGGTTATTCCTGTCGTGTAGTTGATTTGATCAAATATATCGCAGCTCAAGGGCTCTAGATTTCATTCTTCAGCAAATGCTATCAAAATTCTCACATATCCACCTGCTAGAATCATCTTCTAGCAGGTTTTTTTCTCATTTCTGTCCATCTTCATGTATAATGAAGGATAACTGATACGATATGAACCAAGTCAAAGGAGGTGACCGTATGCGCTGCCCTTTTTGTAATCATTTTGGTACGAAGGTTTTAGATTCAAGACCGATTAATGAAGGTAAGTCAATCCGACGTCGTCGCGAATGTGAAGAATGTGCCAAACGCTTTACCACCTTTGAAACTGTGGAAGAGATGCCCTTGATCGTGGTGAAAAAGGATGGAACACGGGAAGAGTTCTCTCGGGATAAAGTGTTACGAGGCGTGATCCGCGCTTGTGAAAAGCGGCCTGTCCCTCTTGAATTACTGGAAAAGTTAGTAGATGAAGTGGAGCAGGAGATTCGTAACACTGCCAATACCGAGATTAAGAGCGACGAAATTGGTGAAATGGTGATGAAACGGCTTTATCATGTGGATGAGGTAGCTTATGTGCGCTTTGCCTCAGTCTATCGGCAATTTAAGGATATCAATGTGTTCCTTCGAGAATTGACGGAGTTACTAGGTAGAGGTAATGAGAATGATGGATTGAAATAAGGGGTGTATGGGTGATGGCACATTCGTTGCTTGCTTTACCAACCGATCGTTTTATTGCTCGACGTGAACGGGTGTTGCTACCAGAAGAAGAACGCGTACTCTCCCTTCTTTACCAACCTATTGTGGGAGGAGAAGCGATTGCAGTCTACCATAGCTTTAATCAATTGATCGCTGAAGGTAAGTCAGCTTCTTCCGCTGGGTTACATCGCTGGTTTCCTCCACTCTTTCAGTTTACCTGGTCGCAATTTATAGAAGCCAAGGAGCGCTTAGAAGGGGTAGGACTACTCCGCACCTATTACAAGCCTGTGGCTACAGGACGAACGGAGGAACACGGGGCAAGAGCACGACAGGACGTGATTATTAAACAGGATGAGTTACAGGAGGACCATATCTTCTATTATCATCTCCAGCTTCCTCTCAGCTCAGCGGGATTCTTTAAGAGTGATGTACTTAGTGTGATGCTCTTAAATCGTGTCGGCCAGACGCTATTTCGCTTTTTACGTCAACAGTTCCAGGTGGAACGATTGGAAGATACCAATCAGCTTACAGAGATGACGAAGCGTTTTGATGAGGTCTTTACCACCATCCGTCCCAGTGAAGTGATGCTTCTCTCTGAATCAGAGACCAGTCAGTTTTTTCAAGAGCTTGAGAAGGAGATTCCCCTTGAGTCTAAGGGAACTCCAAAAGCTGGTAAAGAGGGAGTGCAGGTGATTTCCAGCACCTTAGACATGGATGCAGTCTATGCCATGCTACCTTCGTTCTGTCAGCCACGCACTGGCTTTACACAGGCAGAGCTGCGAACCTTTCATGAACTGGCTTTCTTCTATCAGTTGGATGAGATGCAGCTGGTACACTTCTTACAGGAGCCCACCCTTTATGACGGGGAGAACCTCGACCTGAAAGCATTGCGGCAAAGTGTTCGTAACTGGTATCAGAGCTATCATCAACAGGAGACGCCAGTGGTGATCAGTCAACGGGTACTCGCAGCGAAACAAGAGGCGCGTCGGAAGCAGGTGGCACAGAAGGAAGAAGCACGGACGCCCATCTCTACAGAGGATCAATATCAGAGCAATCTGGAGCAGGTCTCTCCCATAACTCTCCTCGAATCCCATCAACAAGGGGCGAAGGTTTCCAGTAGTGATCTAAAAATGATTCAACAGCTCCTCTATGAATATGAATTGCCCATTGGCGTAACCAATGTGTTACTGGAGTACGTCATGTATACTCATGACCGTCAGCTTCCCGCTCCCCTCGTCTATAAGATCGCTGCTCATTGGAAGCGGCTCAATATTCGGACCGCAGCGGAAGCCATGAAAAAAGCTAAGGAGTTACACCAGCTCCAGCAGGAACAACGCCAGAAGAAGCAGAAGATCTCCTCAGGATCAGCGAGTAAGAGTACATCGAGTAAGAGCGCTTCATATGGAAAGAATACGTCTCAATCAGGTGGGAGAGGCCATTCGGAAGTGAAGCCTGCTTGGCTACGACACATGGAAGAGGAGCAACAGAAGAAACAGACCCAGTCTCATGATCAAGAGGCTGCGAATAAGCCGATGGATCCTGCTGAAGAGAAGGAGATCCTTGAACTGCTCCGTGCCCTTGGAGAGATCCAGTAAAGAATCTAGAACATGTATAATGAATGGGAGTGCTCAGATCAATCAGAAAGAAGGAGAAGGGAGGTTCACAAGCGATGGAGGAATTAAACAAGATGCTACATCCCATTCGTCAACGGGTAGAGAAGCATGCAGGTGTTTCCGTTGATCAGATCCTCGAGGATGTGATGGCAGCCCCACCGATTATGCAATTACTGAAGGAGAATCCAAGTCTTACAACTCAGCATCTGCTTCGTTCGATTACCCAGCTTGATCAGCTGGTCCGTGAGCAGAAGGCTTGTGAGAATTGTCGAAGCTTAACCGCTTGTAGAAATCTCCTACCTGGTCATTTTCCAGAAGCTTATGTTCATGCAGGGGTGATTGAGACACGTTTCATTCCGTGTTCCTATTTACGTGCCTCACAAGCAGCGAAGCAGATGAATCAGTTAATCCGTAGCATGTACGTACCCGATGAGGTTCTAGCCATGAATTTTAAGGATCTAGAACGGGATGCAGTGCGGAGTGATGCCCTTCGTGCCTTGATGCAATTCTGCTTACAAGTGAAGCCAGGTCAACGAGGTACCAAGGGAATCTATCTCTATGGTCCCTTTGGTGTGGGAAAGAGTGTGATGATGGCTGCAGCCATGAAGAGCTTAGCTGAGCGGAACATCGCTACCTTGATGGTTTATCTCCCAGAACTTCTCCGAGAATTGAAGGACTCCATTCAGGATAATAGTCTCGATGAAAAGCTGAAGGTATTGAAGGAAGTGCCTGTATTAATTCTTGATGATATTGGTGCAGAGTCGATCAGTCCTTGGGTACGTGATGAGATCATTGGCTCGATTTTGCAAGCACGGGTGGTCCGTAATCTACCAACCCTTTACACCTCTAATTTCAGCTATGATGAACTAGAAGAGTACCTCTCTTATTCTACAAAAGGTCAGGTAGAAACCCTAAAAGGCAAACGGATCATGGAACGGATCCGTCATTATACCGATGCCTACTATGTGGGAGGGACCAATCGACGCCAGTCCTGATAGGGCTCCTCATCCTACCCTATACCAAAAAGAGTTGCAAATCGATGACTTCTATGCTAAGATACATTTTGTCAGCAAAAAATTTGCAACTCAAATTGGGGCATTAGCTCAGCTGGGAGAGCGCTACACTGGCAGTGTAGAGGTCAGCGGTTCGATCCCGCTATGCTCCACCATAAGAAAACAATAAAACGGCAGAGATGCCGTTTTTTATTTTTGCGTAATTTAGCAAATAAATACTTTACTTCCGAATGAAGAATGAGAGAGTAAGTCTACATACTACGAAAGGGTGCAACAATTCTTCCTAAGGTAAGCCCTAACCATACGAAGAAGATGGTGAGCGGCAGCCCGAGGGCTAAGGCTAACAGATTAGCTCCAATATCTGTGAGCCCAGCAGCATAAAAACGAGAGAGGGCATAAGCCCCATAGGGAATTTCCACAAGTACAGCTGTGATCACACCAGACGTGTATTGTTTAAGCAAAATGGTAAACCCTAGATGTTTAATCCCATCGATTAAGAGGACGGTCACCGCACCGATGAATAGCAGGTTCAGCTTACCGGTACTGCGAAAAGTGCCTGATGTAAAGTATGAGATCAAAAAGAGCAGTAAACCAAGTAGCAACACAGCAACGGTAAACTGGAATGTAATATTTTTCTCCCAATTGAGCATACGATTTTTTGCAGCAATTCGGGGGTGATCTTGATTCTGTCGTAGCCATCTCTCCACCGTTGCAATTTCTTCTCCATCATGAATGAAAAAAGCAATTGGCAGTAGCCAGATGAGCAGCTCCAAGCTAATAAGTTCATTTATACTCCATAGCATTTTATACTCACTCCCTATATTAGAGAATTCTAATGGTCAAGCTAATATGTAATATTTAATTAAGTACTCACTCATTTCCTGCCAAGATGGATCAATCTCGAGCATCACAATACGATAAGGTGATACTGTTATGAAAAGAGGTTGATGCATAGGCTCATCCAATGAGACCTAAGGCACCAACCTCTTGTTTACTTACAACTCTAGAATCGTGCTAATGTTCGCTTATAATGTTTCCATCAAGATACTAGCAATGACGATGGACGCCACAGTAACGGTTGTAAAGCCACCGATAAGCAGTGGGGAGAGGATCTTTTCAAAGATATAGTTTTGCTCATCTTCTGTACGACCTGTGGAACGGCTGATCTCATCACAGATAATATAATCTCCAGGGAAGCCAAACATCGCCGTCAGGGCAACAGGAATCCCCAGGGTTGGTTCCCACTTAAACAGCTTGGAACCAATAAAGCCTCCAAGGATGATTCCTCCAGCACCAATTCCTAGAATAAGTAAAACAACAGGAATATTCTTAATAAAGACGTCAAATGTGACACTGTTCAAGGATGGAAGGATAAAGATAATCAAGGCTGAGATCGCGATGCCAAAAGAATTGGCTTTGACCATGGACTTTTCGGGATAGAAGCCTACAAACATTCCAATGAACCCGATAACGAGAGCCCATAGACTATAGTTGATTCCCGTCCAATTTCCAAGCGCCACCGCCAATGCACCACCAAGAAAAAGTTGGAAGAGAATTACTACAGGCGTTGCATATTTTTCTTTAATCCAGAGTTTTTTCGTAGACTCATCCTCTACTGCTTCCATTGTGGCAGCGGCTTCCTGCTGTAGTGCTTGCTCGGCCTCATACTGATCCCGCACCTTATAGGAGTACTTGCGGAGCAAATTAGAAGCTAAGGGAAGGCCCACAATACTTTGTAAAGCAAGGACTAATGCTGGGATGACAACCAGTGCGGATAGGCCAATAGCTTGAAGCTTATCAGATGTAATAAGGAAAGCGATGATTCCACCTGTTAAGGGACCGATAGCAGAGACAGCAGAAGGATAGCCCAAGATTGGAGTTACCACGAGGAGTACTGTAACCGCTGCGATGATGATCCCTGTCAGTGCAATGAGCACTGCTTTATATTGCTGTTTCATAATTTTAAAAGGAATAAGTGTACCCATATGAACGATGAGTGGTGCGATCATTAAAGCTGCAAAGGTTTTGAGTGTAGATTTATCCACAATATCTTCAGGAAAGATGCCAGTCCAAAGCAGGATTAAATATCCGATAAACACCACAAAGAGCATGGGGATCCGTGCGCGACTCAAGATGGAGATCACTTCTCCAACTACCAGTAATCCAAAGAGTAAAGCAACTGCAATAATGGGCTGATCAAGCATGATTCTTACCTTCTCTCTTTACAATAATAGATCTCGTTAAAGCGTTAAAGACTTTAACGAAAGAGATGAGCCTCCAGTAGGAGACCCTTAGAGCATTTTATGAAACTACCGATCCTTTAAGAGCTGGCCTTCAACAAAGACTTTTTCAATATTGTCTGTGTTAAGAAGGACGGTAATATCATCGAGGGGATTTCCATTCACAACGATCACATCAGCTAGTTTTCCTTCCTCCAATGAACCCGTTTTATCACCGATGGCGAGGGCGTCAGCAGCGTTTTGCGTTCCGCAAGTAATGGCTTCCATGGGGCTTAAGCCGAGCTCATTAACAAATATTTCATATTCCTCGGCATTTCCTCCGTGTTCAACAGGCTTACAGCCAAGGAAGTCTGTGGCACCAGCGATTTTCACACCTGCTTGATAGGCCTTCCGAACATTCTGTTTATGAAGCTTATAGAAGTAACGGGATTTAGCCAAACCGAATTCTGGTACGCCATAAAGATGGCCTTGCTCGACAATGCGTTTCACAATGGATAATGTAGGGACAAGGATGGCACCTCTTTCAAGCATCATCTCAATTCCTTCGTCATCGATGAGAATTCCATGCTCAATGGTACGAACCCCAGCAATCAAGGCGTTTTTAATGCCCTGTGTACTTTGGGCGTGGGATGCAACATAGGAACCTACAGCTTCTGCTTCATAGACAATGGCTTTGATCTCTTCCACCGTGAATTGTGGAGAACGGGGGTCATCCTTTTCAGAAAGAACGCCACCGGAAGAAGAAATTTTTATAAAGTCTGCACCAGCGCGAAATTGCTTGCGTGCTGCCTTTCGACACTCATCAGGACCATCGCATACTTCAAAGAGGTTGAACTCGGGTGGTAGATTGTGAATGTCACCATGTCCAGCTGTTTGTGATAGCATGAGATGGGCTGTATGGATACGTGGGCCGGTATAGTACCCCTCTTTAATTAAGCGCTTGATATGAACAGCCACAGGACTACCGACGTCTCGAATCGTTGTAAAACCAGCATTGATTAGCTTGTCCAAATCCTTCAAGGCACGTCCCATGAGGAGTTCGGTTGGTTCCAGTGCGGCTTGAGCAAGATTAAGATTTTTTACACCAATGAGATGCATATGGGCATCGATGAAGCCGGGCATCACGGTTTTTCCTGTAATGTCAATGACCGTTACATCATTTGCTACCGTTAGTTCATCTGCTTTTCCAACTTTGCTAATTTTGTCATCTTCAATGTAGAGTGCACTATTTTCCAGTGTATTGCCCTTACCATCGATTAGACGTCCACCTTTGAGTAAATACTTTGTACCCATACTATCACTCCTTATAAACCGAATTATCAGAATATTATTAAATTGATTACTAGTTTAACAACGTTGATTAGGAATGTCAACCACCTATTTTCAATGAAAACGTTATCATTATAGATTTTAGAGGATAATTTTTTTTATAAATATTAAAATACTAATATTGAAGATCGAGAGGTGCTCCGTTATTGTTCACCACGGGCTGTATGATATTATAAAAAAGACTACATAATGGTAGAATACAACACTTATACCACAAGTATCTTCCGAACATAAATTATTTTCGGAGAAGGCTGAAAGGAGGACGAGGAATGCAAATATCCCTCGTAATTTTTGATGATTTTACGGATCTTGATCTATTTCTACCATGGGATCTATTAAATCGCGTGGCTTGGGAATCAGTTGGTGGATTGAAAGATTGGCAGGTAGATATCATCGGAACGAAAGAGTCTCATGTCTCCATGTCAGGACTTCACGTCCCAACAACAGGAAGATTAGATAATATAATAGACTCTGATGTAGTCATCTTGACAAGTGGCTCTGGAGTCAACCAACTCATTCAAGATCAGGAATATTTAAATCGCATCAAATTAGATCCACAGAGACAACTGATTGGTGCCATTCCTGTAAGGGAGAGCTTCGTTGTTAATCAGAACATCGCAACTGCTGCCAGTTGTTTCGCAGCACAAGAATTGGTCTCTTGGATTATCCGAGAAAAAGTAGGGCAAGCGATGGTGGACAAAGTAATGAACTCGGTTAAACCAGTTAGCATACTACAACAGGATTATGATTGAATAACATAAAACAAATCCCCATCGTTAAATCAGATGGGGATTTGCTGCTCGCTGGTGTGTAGCAACAAAAAATTAAAACTGAAATGAGAGATAGCTCAGTGTTCCCATGTCATAGCTTCGATGAAGGATGGTGGGCTTCGCCTTGATATTTGCGCTCCCCATGGCGATGAAGAGGGGGATGAAGTGCTCGGTGGTGGGAACAGCCAGCTGTGCTGAGGGTGCTAACTGCTCGTAACGGTCCAGTGCTTCTAGATCCTTCTTATTAATCTGCTCGATTAACCAATCATCAAACTGAACGGCCCATGGTTCAGGTGTGGTCTCTCCCCACTTGAGCATGGAGAGATTATGTACAGTAACACCACTTCCTATAATTAGGAATCCTTCTTCGTGAAGTCCCTGAAGAGCCTGCCCAATACGGAACTGTTCCTTTGGTGAGAGCGAAGGATTGACTGAGATTTGAATCACTGGAATATTGGCTTCAGGATAGAGATGATGAAGGAGTGTCCAAGAGCCGTGATCTAATCCTCTCTGATGATCTAGTAGAACCTGAATATTCTCCTTCATGAAGCGTTGCTGGACCATCTTTGCGATTTGTAAAGATCCCTTAGCAGGATACTGAATTTCATAGAGTTCTGGGGGAAAGCCATAGAAATCATAGATGGTCTTATATTGCTCATCAACAGCAGAGATTGTGAGTGTATCGCTGATCCAGTGCGCTGTGAAGATGAGAATAGCACGAGGGTGATGCTGCTGGCCATACGCTCTAAGAAATTGTGTATAAGGATTATTCTCAAGGGCAATCATCGGTGAACCGTGGGCTAAAAATAAGGATGGTAACATGTTTTCACCTCACTCATATATTGGACTTACTAGATAGTAATGAACGAATACTTAACCGATGATCTTACTGTAGAAACAAAAATATACCGTGTCAAGAAAATAGCATCTCCTATGGTATAATAAGACAATAGTGAATGATAACAACCCTATTACGAGAATTTACTGACTGAGGCTAAGGAGAGTATAACCATGCAGAATAAACAACGTTGGGGAGGACTGTTCATCTTTCTTCTTGGCGCACTTTTATATGTTTTTCAAGTGGACCTTGAAAAGAAGTGGATATTCTTTTTCGTTTTCTTTTTACTACCAGATCTCTTTGCCCTTGGTTACTTGGTTAGTAACAGGATGGGTGTTCGGATGTATAATTTTGCCCATTCCTTCCTCACACCCATTACGCTTTTAGCTTGTAGCGGCTTATGGGGAAGTAGACTAATCGAGGCACTTAGCATCATCTGGATTACTCATCTTGGTTTTGATCGTCTTTTGGGCTTTGGGTTGAAGTATCCTGTCAGTCTTAATAAGAAGATGATTCACCGTTTGAAATGAAGTAAAAGGGTGGAGAGTGATGATGGAGCTTCATTGAAGGACGCAGAAAGGTCCATGAAGATTTGCTTCATGGACCTTATTTTCCACCATCTTGTTTAAAAACAAGGATGGCTCATTACTTTTCAGCGCGCCACTGGAAATGGCAATCCTGACAGGTGAAGGTGGGCTTACGGAGTGGAGCCAGGATCATAATGATAATTCCGATGATGGCACCGATTCCTAATAGAGGATGATAAACACCAAGAAGTATAAAAGCAATCGTCACAAATGCGCCAATGGCGAAGAGTTTTTCCTTACCACGGGGAACAACACGTTCTGAATGGCAATGAGGACAAGGCTCCCATTGATTCACCAAACTGCACTCCTTCCTGCAGACAGTCACATTACTCTCTAATTATAGCATGCCCAATTTCGATGCGCGATGTGATCAATCCAATCTTTCAAAACCATCTATTGCAAAACCAAATAGAAAGGTATATAATTGAATGTTGTTGACAAACGTAGAAAGGGAGGGAGTCAAGATGAAAAAATGGCTTCGTACCATTCCTTTACTACTCGTCTTCATTCCAATGCACAGCCAACCAGTTTTTGCAGACCGTCTTTTTAATCAAATTGAACGGACTACTGCACCTGGTGTAGGACAATTGTTACTATCCGTTGGTATTATTTGCGCCATCATGGTCCTCTTTGGGCTTCAACAACGGCGTGCACAGAAACAAGAGGAATTAGCAAAAGACGAGCTGTATGGCATCAAGGTTTCGTAAACGGAATGAGTAAATAAGAGGTAAAGCCTCCGTACATAGACTTGTACATAGAAAGCAGCCTGTTCTCCAGAAAGGAGACAGGCTGCTTTCTTTATACTTTTTGAACAAGAATATTGGCAGCAGTTCCGATGTGACGCCCTACTTCATTTAAGATATTCTCTTTCAGGGAGTAAGCGCCAGTCTGTGTTCCATCAACGATCACACGGTACATGTAATTTGGGCTACTACTATCTTTACGCTTTAGACCGAATGCTTTGGCAATCCCATTAGCATGTCCACGTGCGATGGTTTGTAAGAAAGAAGCACTAGCTAACTTCTGGGCATCGGTGGAATTATCGATGAAGAGATTTTCTGTAAGAAGCGCGTCCATTACTGTTTCTCGAAGAACTGCATAGTTGGCATTCTTCATCCCACGATCCTTGACATTCATTGCATTTACGATCTCAGGGTGGATAATCTTCTGCTTCGCCACAGCACCAGTAGGGAGAGAGGAATGAACATAGGATTCGAAGCCTGTACCTCCACCAGCGTTGATATGGATGGAGACGAAGTAATCAGCGCCCCACTGATTGGCCATGGTAGCTCGCTGTGATAGGCCAACGAAAACATCACTGGTTCGGGACATTTTTACCTCAACGTTCATATATTCGTTGAGAAGGATGTCTCGTAGTCTTGTTGCGATGGATAGAGTCAGATTTTTCTCTTGCAATCCGTTTCCAACTGCACCGGGATCACTTCCACCGTGACCGGGGTCAATAAAGATTTTTGGCATAATACCATCTCCTTTTATATTTTTTTTCTGTATGCTCATGCTTGTAAGTACTACATACATCCTTAGGAGATGGAGAAGGACAAGGAAAACAGATAGCAATAAAAGGAAACAAACCCAAAAAAAACATTACACAAGCTGTCGATATTCTCCCTGTGATTTGCCTTAGAAGAGAGGTACAATAGCAACACAGTCATGAAAAGGAGTTTGATACAATGATAATTTCTGATGCTGCACGTGATGCCTTATTAGCGATTATGAATGATGAAGGTGTAGAAACCATCTCCTTAGTAGCTGTTGGTGAAAGCTGCTGTGGACCGCAATTTGGCTTAACCCTTGATGTACCAGCTGAAGATGATGTAATCGAAGAGATTAATGGCGTAAAGCTTGCCATGAATCCAAGCTATAAAGAACAAGCCAATGATCTTGTCTTGGAAGCAGAAGTGACTGCTGAAGGAACTAAATTGTACTGGGCTAGTACTTGTACAAAAGGCTGTTGCGGAGAATAATCGTTAGTGGAGTATCAACGGAGCATAAATTAAAGAAGGAATGCATCTCGATGATGATATCGAAATGCATTCCTTCTTTTTAGCTGGGTTCGATTGTAAATGCTTGCTGCAGAATAGAAAGTGCTTGTTCCTGTGAGATATTTTTGACCAAAAGGAATT
This sequence comes from Rubeoparvulum massiliense, assembly GCF_001049895.1. GTDB lineage: Bacteria > Bacillota > Bacilli > Rubeoparvulales > Rubeoparvulaceae > Rubeoparvulum > Rubeoparvulum massiliense. Next base: position 406,057 of record NZ_CVPE01000003.1, on the reverse strand, counting down.
CACTAATAAAAATGCGCTTCGCATTTTCTAAGAGGTTTTTTTCGCTGGTATTTAAGGGCTTTGAACGTTGACGTGCTTTCAGTTCACAAATCACCTTGGCAACATCGAAAATGTCCCCTGATTTCAAGTGCTCATTATGCTGATGTGCCCGCTCTTTCCAAGGCAGCTGCGATTCTTGATTATCTTGTAAGAATAGTTCAAAGACCTCTTCGATCGTCTCTTGATCAACCACAGGACGAATATGGAGATGTCCAGCATTACCTACAGGAACCATCACTTGCATCTTTTCAAAAGGGAGTCGTAGGATATAATACTTGTTTCGCTTACCTAGTATCTCCTTCTCCTCGATGGCATCAATAATTCCAGCGCCATGCATAGGATACACGACTCGATCGCCTACATGAAACAAGGTGAACTCCTCCTTCCTCAACCTTGTCTACTCTATCTATTAGTCTAACACATGATTTAATTATTTTCAAATAAAATTAAAATAATAGCACAAAGTCAACATTTAAGTCAATAGATAATATGAATAAATACAAGTTGCTTATGAAGAGGAGGTAATTTGCTGGTTTGGCATAGTTGGGATACCCTTGACCACCAATTTAAAGAGGAATATAATAATTACTGTTCCATCTCATAAAACGATAGAGTATCGGGAAGTGGCTCAGTTTGGTAGAGCACCACGTTCGGGACGTGGGGGTCGCAGGTTCAAATCCTGTCTTCCCGACCATTTTATTGAGTAAATAATTGATTGACAAACTGTTTTCCTATCCAGTATAGTATTGCTAGTAAATCAAGAATCTCCAAAGGGGAGTAGCTGTTCAATAAAGTCGTCATTACGAGCGGATGGCTCCGGCTTTATTGGCAACTGATCGTTGTTAGCGAGACCTTTGCTAGATCCATAGGACTTTCGTTCCTGTGGATCTGGTAAGGGTCTTTTTTAGTACAGCCATCTTCTTTCGTGAGAACAATAGGAGGAAATATTGCATGGATTGGTCTATTATCGTTGAATATTTATGGGTCTTCATTGTTCTAGTAGGACTTGAAGGAATACTGGCTGCAGATAATGCCCTTGTTATGGCAGTCATGGTGAAGCATTTACCAGATGAGCAACGGAAAAAAGCCCTCTTTTATGGCTTGGCAGGGGCTTTTGTCTTTCGGCTCGCATCGCTTTTTATTATTTCATTTTTGGTAAATGTATGGCAGGTGCAAGCCATTGGCGCGATTTATCTCTTATTTATTGCTACTAATCATCTGGTGAAAAAATATGTGCTTCACCAGGATAAGAATGAGCACGAGAAGGAAACAAAAGAAGGATCAAGTTTTTGGATGACGGTGCTGAAGGTGGAAGTGGCAGACATTGCCTTTGCTGTAGATTCTATTTTGGCAGCAGTAGCTCTAGCAGTTACTCTACCACTTACTCCTCTTCCTCAGATCGGTGGATTGGATGGAGGCCAGTTTCTCGTTATCTTTGCTGGTGGTTTTGCAGGCTTGGTTTTGATTCGGTTTGCGGCCAGTTGGTTCGTAACGCTCCTCAACCAACACCCTGGCTTGGAGACAGCGGCATTCCTCATCGTAGGGTGGGTTGGTGTAAAATTGGCTTTGACCACCATGGCTCATCCCCAGGTAGCAGTACTACCTGATACATTTCCTGAATCACTTGTATGGAAAGTACTGTTCTGGGTAGTCTTATTAGGTATTGCAATCGGGGGCTGGTTCCTTTCCAAATCGCCAACACCAGTGAAAAAGGGGGAAATTACTCAAGAATAACCATGCTCGTGTGATCGTACAGGAGTAATCTCCACCTCTCAGAGGGGATCAGTCTATTCTGTTGATGTCTCGATGGGAAGGATGATGGTGAAGTGGCTTCCCCCTTCAGGGCGATTCGCTGCTTCTACATGTCCACTATGGAGTTGAACCAGTTCTTTGACAATGGCGAGCCCTAGTCCAGAGCCACCACTAGCACGGTTTCTCGCCTTATCCCCGCGATAGAAACGTTCAAAGAGATGGGGAAGATCATCAGGGTCGATTCCGGAACCAGAATCAAGGATCTCAATCTTTACGTTTTCATTTACTTTTTCCCAGCGTAGCTGAATGGTTCCGCCAGCTGGTGTATGGCGCAGAGCATTAGCCATAAGATTATAGAGTACCTGCTCTAGTCTACGTGGATCAACAAAGAGCCGTGAAGAAGGATCTGTTGGCTGCTGAATAAGGAGTTGAATATTTTTTTGTTCAGCTTCAGGAAGAAAGACTTGCTGGATGGATTGGAGAAATGGAACAATATCGATCCATTCTCTATTTAATTGTAATTGACGAGCTTCTGCGAGACTGAGATCATGTAACTCCTGTACGAGGTAAGACATACGATGAACCTCATCGTAAAGGGTGGCAAGCTTCTCTTCATTGGTAGGGATGATCCCAGCGAGCATCGATTCGAGATTGCCACGAAGGATGGCAATGGGCGTTCGCAGATCATGGGCTACATTGGCAATCATATTTTTTTGTTGTAGTTCTGTCTGTTGGATTTCCTCGATCATGTGATTGAATTGCTCCGCTAATGCACCTAATTCATCGTTACTTTGGATGGATACTCTTGAATCTTTATTGCCATCAGCGATCTGCTGGATTGCTCCCATCAGCTGGTGAAGGGGATGGATTAATTTTTGTGCGAGGAGTCGAGCCAGTACGATGGCAATGACAAGAATGAAAAGACCAGCACCAAAAAAAACCAGCATCACAGAACGTGAAAACTGCTCTTCCATGGATTGGATACCAGGGAGGGGCTGGGGATCTAACCAGACCGTACCGATATCCTTTCCGTCGATAATGATTTCGCGATGAGGTGTCTCAGCTGAATAGGTGAATGGTAGTGCTTCGTTATATCGAGAGTCGACAAGGATGGAACCATCTGTAGCAGTGAGGATGATTCGTTCACTGTTCTCCGTGGTGACAAAATCCGTTCGACGGTTTCCTACACCTCGCCCCTTCATCCCCATTCCATGGGGGGCAACTAGCGCTTGAATTCCTTGCCAGCTATTATTTTCTATATAATAGTTGCTTAATAATTGTTCCCAGTGGTTTAAGCGTTGCTCTTGGTAAGTGGCAACATAGCTATTAAATTTGTTTTGGATCATATAATTGGTGGAGAAACCTAACAAGAGCAATGCCAACAGCGTAATTCCAATCAAGCTAAAGCTTAAGCGACGCTCAAGCGTCATGATTCTCCACCCCCATTTTGTAGCCGATCCCATAGACGGTCTTAATAAAAGCAGGGTGGCTGGGATCATCTTCGATTTTTTTACGCAGGTTACTAATATGTGTATCCAATGTACGCTCATAGCCCCAGTAGTCTTCACCTAACGCTTCTAATAATTGTAAGCGTGTGTAGACACGTCCTGGGTGATGTGCTAAGGTTTCGAGAATGGTGAATTCAGTCTTGGTCAGCTCTATTGGATTCTCTTTACACCAGACTTCCATTTTATCCAGATTGATGCGTAGCTCTCCTACCTGAAGATACTCCTCATTGGGTAAGGGGGCTACATTTCCACTGCGACGTAAAATGACTCGGATTCGTGCTGCAAGCTCCCGCAAGCTAAAAGGCTTCGTAATATAATCATCTGCACCCAACTCTAAGCCGAGGAGCTTATCGAGCTCCTCGGCTTTTGCTGTTAATAGAATGATGGGAAGATTACTGGTTTGTCGTATTTCCCGGAGGATTTCCATCCCACTTTTTTCGGGCATCATTAAATCGAGAACCAGGATGTCAGGAGCCTCTTGCTTTTGGAGCTCCATCACTTGAAGGCTGTTGGTTGTACTGATTACATCCATCCCTTCACTGATTAGGTATTCTTGAATCATCTCGACGATTCGTGCTTCATCATCTACGACTAGCACCTTTGGCATCCTGATTCCCCCTCTATTCTCGAATTATTTACTTAATTCCAGCCTCTCTTCATACCATTTCCTTGTCCCATCCCATTTTGTTGCCCCATGCCATTTCTTTGTCCATTGCCAAGCGCCTTGCCTTGTCCATTACCTGCAGGTCCTACCTCTGTGCGCTCAAGCTGTGCATTAACTCGGTCGTTCATCGTTGTACTGCAAAGGTCTGCTTGTTCTTGTGTAATGCTGCCATCCTCTACCTTTTGCTGTAGGATAGCTTCACGTTCTTTTACGATGGCATCCATTAATTGATCTTCATCATAGCCATAAGGAGCAGCAATCTCTAACCAGGATTGACCAGCAATCCGAAGCTGTTGAAGGTCGGCTACATCCAGTTTGAGGAGGTCAGCCATAAAGGTACGGATACCACCTAATGCTTTTCCAATTTGGAGCTGAGCACCGATAGCAGGAGTTGTGGTTGTAGGCTCAGGGGTAGCAGCGCTCACTTGGGCTACGGGTAATACACCAGCAATACCAATGGCACATACAAGCGGAATTAATTTTGCCTTCCAATTCTTTTTCATGATAATCTCTCCTTAAATTTTATGATACAAGGCTTGCTCCCCTTGTTCAATCTCATTGTAGGAAAGAGTCCTTCAAATCTTATGGATCAAATCTTAAGAAATTCTCAAGATTAATATGGCGAATTATAAAAGTTGCTACTTATTTATCACCTCTATCGTATAGAATAGTAATAAGAGATGAAAGGAGTTGGTTCCATGTCAACAGGAGCATGGATCGCTATTGGTGTAATCGCGCTCATTATTCTTTATGTAATCATGGCTTATAACAGTCTCGTTAAGCTACGTAACTGGGTGAAGGAAGCTTTTAGCCAAATCGACGTTCAACTAAAGCGTCGTCATGATTTAATACCTAATTTAGTGGAAACGGTCAAGGGCTATGCGAAGCATGAACAGGAGACATTAGATCAAGTCATCCAAGCTCGTAATCAATTGCTTAATGGCTCCTTACAGGAACGGATCGATGCGGATAATCAAATTCAGACTGCTTTAAAATCGATTTTTGCATTATCCGAAGCCTATCCAGATTTAAAAGCGAATCAAAATTTCTTACAGCTACAAGAAGAATTAACGACAACGGAGAATAAAGTCTCCTACTCTCGCCAGCTTTACAACAAGACTGTAGCAGAATATAACATTAAACGGGAATCCTTCCCTAGTAATTTGATCGCCAACATGTTTGGCTTTCATGCCGAAGAGCTACTTACCATTCCTACGGAGGAGCGGGAAGTACCTACCGTTAAGTTTTAGTCAAGTTTACTTTATCCTTTGGGAAGGGAGGGGAGAACGTGCTATTCCAACAGATTGAGCAGAATAAACGCAAAACTGTATTCTTCATGCTTTTTTTCGCACTATTGGTAGTGGCGGTGGGAGTGGCTGTTAGTTATGCGTATGCAGCAGATCCGTGGTCAGGACTACTGATCACTGCAGTACTGATGGCTGTATATCTACCTTTAACCTACTTTACTGCTTCCCAACAAGTATTGGCAATGAGTGGGGCACGTGAGATAACGGAGGCGGACAATCCGCAACTCTATCACATCGTCGAAGAGTTAACATTGGCTGCCCGCCTTCCCATGCCCAAGGTCTATGTCATTGAAGATGATAGCCCCAATGCATTTGCCACAGGAATTAAGCCGGAAAAGGCAACAGTGGCATTTACAACTGGATTATTAACGCGTTTAAATCGTGAAGAACTAGAGGGTGTTACCGCCCATGAGCTATCGCATATTCGAAATTACGATATCCGTTTAATGACCATCTGCATCGCCCTTGTGGGTGTTATTACTATTTTGGTGGAGTATGGAACACGCTTTCTCTATCTTCGGGATAATCGTAACAGTCAGCAGAAGAACAATCCCATTCTTATGGTGATCTCCATCCTTGTGATCATATTAGCACCATTGGCAGCTCAATTCGTCCAACTGGCTGTCTCGCGTAATCGTGAATATCTTGCCGATGCCAGTGCAGTGGAGATTACCCGCAATTCCACAGGATTGAAGAATGCTCTCATAAAAATCAGTGAGAATCCACAGAAGGTGAAACGTGCTACCAAAGCTACAGCAGCACTCTATATTGCCAATCCACTTGGAAAAAAACGAGAGCGAACTTCTCTATTTTCTACACATCCACCCATCAGTGAGCGGATCGCTCGTCTGGAAATGATGTAAGTAAACGAAAAACCATTTGCCTATGGATGTAGGCAGATGGTTTTTTTGTTAAGCCTTAAGAAGGTTGACAGCATCTCCTTGTTGAATTCGTCCGGCTTGAACGATGCGACCGTATACTCCAAAGTGATTCTTTCTTTTTTCTACTAGTGTGCGGTGCAGGCTGGGATCGCGTTGCAGTGTATCAGGATCGATGGTGGTCATTACACAGCGTGTACAGGGTTTCATAATGTCTACGATGACCTCGCCGATGGCAAGACGCTGACCAACCCAAGTCTCCTCTTGAAACGGTTCAGGATCTGCTAAGCAGAGATGCAGGTTAGTCCGAAAACGCCGAAGATCCGTGGACTTACCCCATATATGCTGGAATGCTGCTAATGAAGCGTCACTGGTGATTAAGAGATGCTCCTCCTCGAAGGAGCCGATAGGTTCAAGACGAATGGGATCTGGTTCTTTTCGTGGCTCCCGTTTTACTCCGGCAAGGGGGCGCCCACATACTTGAGATAATTCCTTCCATAAAATAGGGTCATCCCAATTGAGGACGGCACCACTGGGTGTTTTAACCTGGATGATCCCTTCTCCATTGGATACTCCATTCGTTTCAGCATATTTATATTGACCCTCATAGCCAAGAAGCTCGGAGGCTTCACGTGCTGTGAGAAACTTACCTAGTCGTTGAAGATCATTGATGGCATACATCCGATCTCCTTCAATTCCATAAGCTTGGATCGTAGCCCACTTCATCGCTTCTCCGCGTAGTGATTTCACAGGATAACGATAAATTTCCTTTACACTCCCTAGTGTCATCTAAATATTACCTCCTCTACCACAACTTAATTCAGTATAACAACGATTGGACAGAGCAACAAGAAAAAAATGTATGAAGTGCGGTATTGGAAGCAAACTATCCATAGAGAATCTTGGAAATGAGGGATTTGTCGTATGGCTACCATTCTATCCATTGCTACGAAGGTACCGCCTTTTCCAGTAGCTCAACAGGAGGCGAAAAAGTTTGTCCATCAGCTGTTGGTTCAAAGTAATCCTGAGATGGAGCGGTTGCTTCGCGTCTTTGATACCGGAGAGATTCAGCGCCGTTATTTCAGCGCACCGCTTCCTTGGTTTGCTGAAAGACGGACCTGGCAGGAAAAAAACGACCGCTATGTGCAATGGGCGATCCGTTTAAGCGTAGAGGCGATTGAGGAGTGTCTGACTTCACAGCGCTTTCTCCAGCAATCGATTCCGTATGGTAGTATTGATGCCATCTTCTTCGTCTCTAGTACAGGTGTGGCGACCCCGACCATCGATGCGAAGATAATGAATCAGCTTCCTTTTTCATTGCATACAAAACGAATCCCTCTCTGGGGTTTGGGCTGTGCTGGAGGTGCCAGCGGCTTAGCTCGTGCGTTTGAGTATTGCCAAGCTTATCCCATGGCCAATGTCTTAGTTGTCTGTGTGGAGCTATGTAGTCTAACCTTTCAAGGAAGCGACTTAAATAAGAGCAATGTGGTTGGGACCAGTCTGTTTGCTGATGGTGTTGCAGTAGCTTTGGTGGCAGGAGAAGCGTCCCCACTGCAGAAAGCCAAAATGCGCTCCTACTATCCTGCTGTTACAGCGACACAATCTGTCTTTCTACGCGATGGAGAAGATATTATGGGCTGGCGAATTTCAGATAATGGCTTCCATGTGATCTTTGCCCGTTCTATTCCCACCTTGATTCAGCAATGGCTACCTCTTCATCTTCATCAATTCTTTCATTATCAAGGTCTTAGCGTGGAACATGTAGATTATTGGATCGTGCATCCTGGTGGCAGAAAGGTCCTCGAAGCGTATGCTCAAGCATTTGGGGTAGAGGAAGCATCTTTCCAGATTGCTCGTAAAATTCTGCAACGGTTTGGTAATATGTCTTCTGCGACGATACTCTTTGTCTTACAGGAGACCATGCTACAAGCGACGAAACCTGGCGTTGGAATAGGTCTCGCCCTTGGTCCAGGATTTAGTGCAGAATTTCTCCTGTTGGAGTGGACTGCAGCGAATACTATGGGGTTCAAGCGAATCGAGCAACGAAGCGATCTTCCCTCCACCCAGGTGGTGATGAAGGGATGAATGGATCCTTCTTTTTCCTAATGTTGTTTTTCGTCGTGGGACAGCGTTGGTATGAGCTACGTCTCGCACAGAAGCATGAAAGGATTTTAAAAAAACTAGGAGCCTTGGAGATTGCTCCTGATACATATAAATATATAGTGCTTTTTCACGTCACTTATTTTCTGATGTTGATTGGGGAGGGGGTTCAGAATCATTTTTCCCGCCCTGATTGGTGGCTTTTCTTGACTGTTACCTTCTGTATCCTCCAAGGCTTTCGTGTATGGGTGATTCAATCCTTAGGAGTCTTCTGGAATACGAAGATTTTGATCTTACCAGGTGCCGATGTGGTTAAGAGGGGACCATACCGCTGGATACGCCATCCCAATTATTTCATCGTTGTTGTGGAGTTGATTACATTGGCACTTCTTTTTCAAGCATATTGGACAGCTCTTTTTAGCTGTATCGGGAATGCCATTCTTCTAAATCAACGCATCCGTTTCGAGGAGGAGGCACTCTCCTCTCACACCAATTATGGAGAAAAATTTGGTTTAAAAGATGAAGCAAGGTAGGCATAATTGCCTATTTTTGCTTCATTTTTCTTTTGACCCCCAGAAAATCATGTGAGGCTACGAAATGATATAGTGGAAAAGGAAATGAGGAGGGAAAAACCGATGAATAGGAAATTTATTTTCAAACGTATGCTTCTATTATTGTTAATGGTTTCGCTGGTTGTTGGTGTCACCGCGCCATTTGCTGTTGATGCGAAGAAGCCTGATAACTTTACACCACCAGGCTTGGCGAAGAAAGGTGTCGTTGTTCAGTTTACCTTCAATGATTTACGCGATGTGGAATGGGCTCTTCAATACATTGAAAAGATGCTGATGCAGAACATCTTTACTGGCTATGAAGATGGTTCATTCCGTCCAAACAGTCCCATTAAGCACGTAGAGGCTGTAGTTGCTGCAGTTCGTCTCTTAGGCCTTGAAGACGAAGCAAAGGCCAAAGCTGGCACGAAACTAAACTTTGAAGATGCAAAAGAGATTGCGAAGAAATATCCATGGGCAACAGGCTATATCGCAGTTGCTTTGGAAAATGGTCTGTTTGATTCCACAGTAACCAAGCTTCAGCCAGAAAAATCAGCTAGCCGTCTTTGGATTACTACCTTATTAGTAAGAGCAATGGATCTAGAAGATGAAGCATTGACAAAAATGAACACACAATTAACATTTAAAGATGCTTCTAGCATTCCAGCAGGTGCTGTAGGCTATGTAGCAGTAGCCATTGAAGAAGGATTAATCCAAGGGTATCCAGACAATACCTTCCAACCTAATAAGCCTGTTACCCGTGCAGAAATGGCTGCACTCTTAGACCGTACAGGTGATAACCTCAACCCTGGCACAGATGAGGGTGTTCGTACTGGGGTTGTGAAGGCAGTGAACGCATCTGCAAAAACAATCACCATTGAAGAACAAACAGCTACGAAAACCTATACATTAGCCGATAATGTTCTTATTTTCCGCAATACTGGCATCGTAGAAGTAGCTGACATCAAAGTGGGAGATACTGTGACTCTCCAACTATGGCAAAATCAAGTTCGTTTCATCGAAATCCAGAAGAGTGGTACTGAAACTACAGTCTATGATGGCGAGTTTGTCTCCGTTACCACAAAAAATAACCAAACTGTACTCAACTTTAAGGTGAAATCAGTAAACTATGCATATGTGATCTCTCCAATTGTTGAATTGAAGCTAGGTACTGGTGTTACCTTGAAAGACTTAAAAGCAGGGGACCAAGTTCGTGTAACCGTTACAGATAAAGTGGTTACCAAAATCGAATTGTTACAACAGACTGGCGAAGTGGTCTATGATGCTGAGTTCATCTCCTTAGCTAGTAAGAATAACCAAGTGTGGATGAGCTTCGTAGAAAGGACAAAAACCTATGAATATGCCATCTCTCCTACCGTCGAAGTAAAACTGGGTGATGGTTATACTCTACGTGATTTACGCAAGGGTGATAAAGTAAAAGTAACCGTGAAAAATCAAGTGATTACTAAGGTTGAAAAAATTAAGCTTGCCGATGAAATTGTTGTTCATGAAGGAGATTTTATCTCCTTAGCAACAAAGAATAGTCAAGTAGTGATGAACTTTAAGGCTGCAGGTATCACCTATGAGTATGCTGTTTCTCCACTCGTGGAAGTGAAATTAGGCGATGGTATTGCCTTGAAGGACCTTCGTAAGGGTGATTTCATCCGTGTAACGGTAACGAACAAGGTGATTACTAAGGTAGAAGGTGCTATCAAACGTTTTGACATCAATGGTAAGATCAGCGCGATCAAATGGAATGGCACCAACCAAACTGGTGAGCTCAGCGTTCGCTTAGCTGATAATTCCACTGTATTATTAGTGATTGATCAAAATACACGTGTTCGCTACGATGGTAAATTGATCGCTGTTACTTCCTTACTTGTAGATGACGAAGTAAGCGTAAAGGTTGAGGGAGATAAAGCAGTCAACATTGAAGTGACCAAACGTGGTCAAATAGGTACGGAGCCCGTGCTTCCTCCTATCGATAAGGTAGAGAATATCTCTGGTGAGTTTGAGGGGGTACTCCTTGGCTATCAGTTACCAGGGAAGGGCCAAGGCGGTTACATCTTCTTCCGCATTGAAGAAGAGATGGATGATGACGATGATGATTACGATGATCGTCTCAAACGCCAACTCAATGGTAAGGAGTTCCAATTTGCCATCGCGAAGAATATCCGTTTTGAAGCCAATGATAAGAGAATGGATCTCTCCATGCTAGAAAACTACATGGAAGGGAACTATAAATTCGAAATTAAGGTTAGAAACGGTGTTATTGAAAAAATTGAGTTGGAGGATTAATCCAACTCAGTCGTACGCTCACTGATATGATATACAAAGTGTCCCCCATCGGGTAATCACCTTGATGGGGGACACTTCTATTTCATCTATGATTGATTTATGTTAGGATAGTCATAGTCTAGAAACGTGCTCTACTCTTGAGGAAAGGTTGGTGGGAACAACATGAGTGAGATTGATGATATCCTTGCGCGGGCTCTGGCAGGTGAACGGCTTACCTTTGCTGATGGAATGGCGCTCTATGCCTCTGATGAGGTCGAGAAGATGGGGGCTGCTGCCAACGAGGTGATGAAGCGATTCCACAATGAGAAGGAGACCACCTTTGTCATCGGGCGTAATGTGAATTACTCTAATGTATGCGATACCTATTGTCGCTTCTGTGCCTTCTATCGACCAGCAGGTCATGAAGAGGCATATGTTTTACCAACGGAGACCATCTTGGAGAAGATTCAAGAGCTGGTGGATGTAGGAGGTACTGAGGTGTTGATGCAGGGTGGCACCCATCCTGAGCTACCCTTTACCTATTATTTAGATTTATTGCGTGCAATTAAGGCCCGCTTTCCTCAGATTACCATGCATTCCTTCTCCACAGCAGAAGTGAAGAAGATGTCAGAGGTCTCAGGCCTTAGCATTGAAGAGACCCTTCGCCAGCTGAAGGAAGCAGGGCTTGATTCCCTTCCTGGTGCAGGCGCAGAAATTCTCGATGATCGGACTCGAATGAAGATTAGTCGAAAGAAAGGCTCTTGGCAGGAATGGATTGCGATTCAGAAGGCAGCCCATCGCATCGGGCTTCATGGAACAGCCACCATGGTCATCGGCTTTGGTGAATCAGATGAGGAGCGGGTGAACCATCTTCTCCGTATTCGTGAAGCACAGGATGAAACCCATGGCTTCCTAGCTTTCATCGTCTGGACCTTCCAACCAGACAACACCAATTTACATGCAGAACGGCTCGGTGGCCGTGATTATCTCAAGACGCTGGCCATCGCTCGTTTGATGTTAGATAATATTGAGAATTTCCAATCCTCATGGGTCACCATGGGACCAGAGATCGGGAAACAGTCCCTCTTCTATGGCTGTAATGACTTTGGCTCTACGATGATGGAGGAGAATGTAGTGTCTGCTGCTGGGGCCACCCACAAGGTGAATACGAAGAAGATCATTCACATGATCGCAGAGGCTGGTAAAACACCAATTCAGCGGGATACGAAGTATAATCATCTCCGCGTCTTCCATAGTGAGGAAGAGGTGGAACAAGACTTTATTATGCAGAATTAAATATATGACTTGTACCTATCAATGATCTAATCACTGGGGCGGTCCAGAAGGTCGGTTTTGGCTGACTTCCTGGCGCCCCTTTTTTTTAGTGACTTTGTAGACAGCCCTGTTATGGCAAGTCAGGAATATTCACCATAATCTCCTTCATTGAAAAAGCAACGCATGAAATATGTTGGAATTGGACTATCTCTTCACCTCATCTTCTGCTTAGCAATTTTCTTTAGCCGTGCTAGCTTTTCAGTCAGTTCAATAACATTTTCAAAATCATCGATTTGATTATTTACCACTACACAGGTCAGTTTCATGAGTGGAAACTTTTCCATCTCGCCTTGTCTATTGGCAGTGATAATATAACCTTTTTGAATATCAGAAGGACTATAAAAGTTCAAAGCCCTATATTCAAACTGTTTCACCATATCTACGAAATAACCCTCGTTTACATGGTCATGTAGAATGATGACAAAATCATCTCCCCCAATATGCCCGATAAATGTTCCACCTGTGATATTTTCTCTTAATGTATCAGCTACTAGTCTAATGACGAGGTCTCCATTTTCAAAGCCATAAACATCGTTGTATGCCTTAAAATTGTTGATATCCAAATAGGCCACACTATATTTTGTCCCATGTGTGACACATTGTGTTAATTGTTGCTCGATCAAGAGGTTTCCAGGTAGGCCTGTTAAGGGATTTTGATGCTTTGCTACGCTAACTTCTATTTCCGTAGTTTTTTGTAGTAGATCTTTAATCGTAACGGTGCCAATATATTGATCATTCTCTGTAACAACGATGAAATCATATAGTTTATCGTTAGGACGTGCCATTGCCAATGTGGAGACTGTACTGATTGGGGTATGGTGATCAACAGCTAAAAAACTTCGATCCATAATCTCAGAAATTGATTTATTCTGATTCAATGTAAAGCCATAGTGGCCGCTTAGCTTTAAGGCTAAGTCTCCCTGCGTCACGATTCCAACAGGTATCCCTTCTTTAATGACACAAAGTCCGAAGCATTCTGGATTTTGCTTGAAGATGTCATATACGGTTTTTACCCTTTCAGTTGGTGAAGCGGTGGCAGTGAAGGTGCATAAATTTTTAATGTAATTATTGGGGCTCATACCTTGAAAGGTGAGACCTTGCTTACAATTACACTCCTTAATGGCCTGTAATATGCTGGAAGCGATGTCTCGGATTTCAGCATCTGGTTTTTGGATGAAATAACCTTGGCCATATTGAACACCAAGTCCAATCAGCGTCTCCAATTCCTCAGAGGTTTCGATACCCTCGGCAATCAAGAAAATATTGGAACCCTTTGAAAGCTCCACCATGCCCTTTACGATGGCAAACTTCAAGCTATCTGTATCAATCCCACGAATTAAATTCATATCTAGCTTGATGTAATTGGGATTCACATCACTAATGAGGTTTAATCCGGAATACCCAGCTCCAGCGTCATCAATGGCAATTCGATAATTTTGACTTTTATAGTGGGAGATGGTTGAGCGAAAGCCATCCATATCAGTAATTATATTTCTTTCGGTGATTTCAAAAATAATATTTTGGGGGGTGATTTGATACTGCCTCAGAAAATCCATGGTGAAGCCTTTTTTAAAGTTTTCATCATGAATAGTATTGGGGTTTACATTAATAAATAATTTTTTGCTATATGGCGGAATCATAAATTGATACGCAGCTTCTAATGCTTTGGTACGACACAGCAATTCAAGCTCCCAAAGGCGGTTGTACTCTCCTGCATAGGTAAAAAGCATCTCTGGGTTCTTTATTACACTTTGCTTAGTAATCCTGCTTAATGCTTCATGTCCTAAAATACTACCATCTCGTAATGAGATAATCGGTTGAAAAACAATTCGTATCTGTTTCGCATCGATAATATCATCCAAGGCTTTTTTTCTAGGATCCATTATTTATCAACCTCTTTTTCAATGAAAAGCTTAACTATCCTTATTCTATAAAAATCGTATATATATTCGGTATTTTTATAGTTAAGTTATTGTTAAGTGTCTAAATACCCTGGACCCTATGTTACTCGTAAAAGAAAACGGTTACAATGAATTATTGAAAAAATCAGAAAAATCATTATAATAGTCATCAACCTAATATATATGACAAAAAGAGACAAACACAAAGAAGGGATGTGGAAGGATGGAAGCAACACTACCGATGAGTACATGGCTTTGGTTGATTCTCCCCCTTGCGATTATCAACCTTTTATCCATCATTACTGTTTTTACTGAGAAGAAATAAAAACGACGAATACTAAAGAGAGGAGTGAATGTATGAAATTTACCATGAGTACGGGTACATTGACGATGTTTATTCTCTATCTTGTTCTGATGCTAGCCATCGGGATTTGGGCATATCGAAAGAGTAATACCATGGAAGAGTACTTCTTAGGTGGACGGAAGATGAATACCTGGGTTACCGCTATGAGTGCTCAGGCATCAGACATGAGCGGCTGGCTCCTCTTGGCTTTACCTGGTGCAGTCTATATTGGAGGCTTCCATGCCATGTGGATTGCCATCGGTCTTGCGGTGGGAACCTATCTTAACTGGCAGATCGTAGCGAAGCGTCTACGTAAGTCTACCGAGAAGCTACAGTCCATTACGATTCCTGATTATCTTGAGAAACGCTTCGAGGATCGTAGTAAGATCCTACGAGTTGTCTCCTCCCTTACGATCCTCTTCTTCTTTCTGATTTATGTCTCCTCAGGGATGGTTTCAGGCGGTAAATTATTTGACACTGCATTTGGCATTCCCTATGATATTGCTTTGTTAATCGGTGCTCTTGTCATTGTAACCTATACATTTTTAGGCGGTTTTATTGCAGTGAGCTATACTGATCTATTTCAAGGCTTACTCATGTTTGGTGCACTTCTTTTTGTCCCTATCTATACCATTCTGAGTGGGGGAGGGTTTGGGGAACTGTGGACACAGGTTGCCACAGTGAATCCAGACCTCCTAGATATTACGAAGCATGTGGGAGCAGAGGAGATTTGGGTAACGGGTACGCTCTCCATTAGTCTGATCGCCATTATCTCCAATGTTGCTTGGGGCTTAGGCTATTTTGGACAACCACATATCCTTGTGCGCTTTATGGGAATTCGCCGAGCCAGCGATATTCCGAAAGCCCGTCTCATTGGTGTATCATGGGTTACATTAACCCTCTTAGGTGCTAGTTTTGTGGGACTGGTGGGGATTACGCTGTATGATCAGCCCATTGGTGACCCAGAGACCATCTTTCTTCAGATGGTGAGTACATTATTCAATCCTTGGGTGGCAGGTCTTCTCCTTGCAGCGGTTCTCTCTGCCATTATGAGCACCATCGACTCCCAACTTCTCGTATCGTCTAGTGCCTTAGCTGAGGATATCTATAAGGGGATCCTTCGCAAGAACGCTTCACAAAAGGAGCTGATCTGGGTTAGCCGTGGCGTGGTAATGCTGGTTGCCATTATTGCTGTAATCCTAGCGAAGAGTGGCGGAAGCATTCTTGCCTTAGTCTCTTATGCCTGGGCAGGGTTCGGAGCAGCCTTTGGTCCGGTATTGCTTCTTTCTCTCTATTGGAAACGTATTACGCGAAATGGAGCCGTTGTGGGGATGCTAGTTGGTGGGCTGACGGTGATCTTCTGGAGTAAGCTTCCCTTTATCCAAGGAACAAAATGGGCAGAATTGTATGAGCTTGTGCCTGGTTTTTTCTTCGCATTACTCGGTATCATTGTAGTGAGTCTCCTGGATCACAAGGCAGCTCATACTGCACAAACCCAGTATCAACAGATGGAATTGTAAGACTGAATAAGCTTGGCGACATACTCCTCTCTTCTCCCCCATATGATGGTTGTAGAGAAGGGAGGAGTAGACATGATCCTACTATCCATCCGTGGTTCCAAGCATTTGGAGAACATGTCACTGCTCATTGGCATTGTAAAGCAATGCTATCGGCATATGGATCGACCACTGAAACAATTCAGCCCACAGCTCTTACTTTTAGAACATGGGGATGAACATGAGTTAGTTTTTCATCTTGTTGGCAATGCAGAGGAACTGGACCCTGCCGATAGCAGTCTATTTCAAGCATTAATTAGTGAAGCCCTCACTAGCTATTTTCGTCAGTGGCGTGAAAAAGGACTACTATATGATAAGCTTCTCCATGAGTATGGCGTGGAGGGGAACCAGCTTCAACAAGTGTTCCATCTAACGGATTACTATTTAAACAAGGAGAACAATGACTCGGTACCCTGGCGCTTTCAGCGCTTACATGATATCCTCCTCTCCATTCTGCAAGAGTACAACCATCTAGACTTTAACGGTCTTCTCCGTTTTCGCCTTCGGGAATATGAGCAAGAATTGGAGGAAGCCATGGAAATCGCCCAACAAGAGTGGCTACTCTATCAAGAGTATCGTCATGTACCATCCTTAGCTCAGCTATTATTAGCCTTACCTCACCGACAGCATCAATTACTTCATCTTTTACATCATCGTGATGCGTGGATGACTTTTTATGATGTAGAGTATCAAATGGTGCAATTTCCTTCCACCTTTCCGTGGGCGAGCTGGCGAGCGGAGCGGGGTCTTGATGGAGAAGAATGGTTAAGTAGCTTACTCCTCGCTTTTTCACCGACACAGATTATTGTTCATACGAAGGATTGGCATCACCCCATCATTCAGCATCTACATCATCTTTTTCAGCAACGATTTCAGATCTGTATGGGTTGCCGATTTTGTCGTAATCGAGGAAGGAATATGGAGAGATCAACTTGACCAATGGATGAAGCAGAGGAGATGATGCATCGCTATGAAATGTCTGGGGCATTAAGCGGCTTACAACGGGTTCGTGCCATGACGGATGCTCAATTAGACTTCCATTTACCTAATCAAATTGAATTGGAATGCATTGGTGAAGATGGACAACCTCATCGACCTGTGGTGATCCATCGTGGCGTAGGTGACCAAGGAAGCAGTACCATCGAAGCATTAAATGCTCAGATGAATCATGAGACTGTTTCTAAGGTGCGAGATGAAATATTGAAGTAAAATTGACATGGATTTCCTCCCGATCTATGATGGAGGCAAAGAAGCGTAATCGCCATGAATCTTTGTGAAGGAGGGAATAAGATGCCTAAGTTGACTGTGGAAGGCTATGGCACATTTGATGTGGAAGAAGGGACCAAGCTAGCATTGGCGTTAGAGGATCATGGTATCCCCATTCTTCATCGCTGTGGAGGCAATTCTCGCTGTGCCACCTGTCGCATAGAAGTCATCTCAGGGGATCCTGGAGTGATGAAGGATCAGGAGGCCCAGATTCTCGAGGCTCGCGGCGTTGATGATCCGAAAATTCGCCTCGCTTGTCAGATTCGTATTACCCGTAGCCTAAAGGTACGCTCCCTGATGACTATGGATTCTAGTGGGTTCACTGATCCAGGACCACGACCTACACCATAAGGTACAAAATCCTTTCTTGACAAGATGTGAGGAGTATTATAGAATATCCTTTGTAATGTTACTGCAGAAGTAGAGGTCCAGCTTCTCACCTAGGCGACGCTCCATGGTTGTTGCTAGGTTACACGTGGTAGACATGATTGATTTCATGTTGGATGACGTGTGGGCTGATGGTCCACACGTTTTTTTATTGGATGGGGCCAATAAGTTTTGGAGGTGGCGGGATATTAGCAAAGATATGAATGTTAATGAAGGCATTCGTGCGCGTGAAGTCCGCGTAATTGGTCCAGATGGGGAACAAATTGGGATTAAGCCGATTCGTGAAGCCTTAGAGCTTGCACAACAGCATAATCTTGATCTGGTGAATGTGGCACCTAATGCCAAACCACCTGTTTGTCGAATCATGGATTTCGGGAAGTACAAGTTTGAACAAAGCAAGAAAGAGAAAGAAGCTCGTAAGAATCAAAAAGTGATTAATGTGAAAGAAGTGCGTTTCAGTCCTACGATTGATGAGCATGACTATCAAACCAAGTTGCGTAGTGCCATTAAGTTCTTAGAAAAAGGCGATAAGGTGAAGGCTTCCGTTCGTTTTCGTGGACGGCAGATTGCCCATGCCGACTTGGGTAAGCGCGTGCTAGAGCGTCTAGCACAGGAAGCAGAGCAAGTGGCTATTATGGAGAAGCCCCCTCGTATGGAAGGGCGGAGCATGGTGGTCATTCTCGCTCCTCGCAATGATAAATAAGAGTTCGGACAGGAGGATGTAGTATGCCAAAAATGAAAACAAAACGTGCCGCTGCGAAACGTTTTAAGAAAACTGGTACGGGTAAGGTAGTTCGCCGTCATGCGTATACCAGTCATATCCTGACCAAAAAATCGCAAAAACGGAAACGTAACCTGCGCAAAGCAGCAATCGTTAGCAGTGGAGACTACAAGCGGATTAGATCTTTGATCGCTTACATGAAATAAGAACGGGACAATTTTTGTTGCGTAACAGGAGGGAAAGAGTATGGCTCGAGTAAAAGGCGGGTATGTATCACGTCGCCGTCGTAAAAAAGTCTTAAAGTTAGCAAAGGGTTACTTTGGCTCCAAACATCGTTTATTCCGGACAGCCAATGCCCAGGTAATGAAATCTGGTTTCTATGCATATCGTGACCGTCGTCAGCGCAAGCGTGACTTCCGTAAACTATGGATCACACGGATTAACGCTGCTACACGGATGCATGGTTTATCCTATAGCCGCTTTATGTATGGATTAAAAGCAGCAGGTGTAGATATCAACCGCAAAATGCTCGCCGATTTGGCCGTGCATGATGAGAAAGCATTTGCTTCTCTTGTGGCTAAAGCGAAAGAAAATCTATAAACAAACAAAAACAGCAGGAGCCTGTCATAGGAGCCCTGCTGTTTTTTCATCGTCATCAGCTGGCTAGCTTAAGAAAACCAACGAACGATCCATTCAAAGAGCTTACCACCGAGATAGATCCCTACAATACCCATAATCCCCGAGAGTACAGGGGGTGCTGGTAAGGGGAGCTTTAATAATTTAAATAGGATTCCAACAATGATACCTGCCAGAGTAGCTAACAGGATCTCTTTCATTTCTTGACCTCCTTAACAATAACGACGACGAGAAAAGGTGAGATAATGGTAAAAGAATTACAGCCCATGGTCACATTCTTTGCTGGAACATACCCTTATCAGGTGCGGATCAACCTCTGGTATCGCCAAGATTATCTGGAGTTTGAGTGTGTGGGAGGTACACATCCCCATGTAGGCGCTGTGGCCTATGGGGATGAACATGTTGAACTCCTTTATCAATTTCCTGACCATAAAGAAGGTGAACTATTACGTTCATTAATAAAGAAAGTGCAAAAGGCCTCCGGTTCCATTGTGGTCGGTAGTTGTGGCATTCATGTTGATAATGCTACATGGGAGGAGATCCAACTACTCGTCCATCATGCTGAGCGCTGTGGTGAAGAGATGGAACGATTTCTTTTTTACAAGGAAAAAGCCTAACCCACTGTGGGGTAGACTTTACACATTACCACATAGTATCTCCTTTTAAAAATTCTTTTATGGGGCTCTTCCATTCAATTTTTGCATCTGGATAATGCTCACGAATTAACTTTTCAATAACATGAAAATCCTCGCGAACGAAGCCCTGTAATTGGTCAGGACGACGTGCCCAAACGAAAATATGAATAATACTAAATTGCTCATCTGTGGTACCTAAGTATTTTTCCCCCTCAAAAAGTGTACCTTGATAGGTAATTAAAAAATTCTTTCGGATATTTTGGGGATCGTCTAGCATCATGGTCTCTTTTTTCTCATGGGCAAGCTCTAATTTTCGCTTCGGATTAAAAAGATAACGTAGCCAGAGAACGGCTAATAGAAAAACAGATAGTAAGATTAGAATTCTTACAATGAGTGCCATTGGCCTGTCACCTACCTAACATGGGGAATCATGTGATTACTTTCTTACATACGAAATACCTGAAGAAAAGTTACAATTCTGCAATAACCTATTCTATTATACCGATTTTCTTAAGAAAATGCCTACTTCGAATCATCTGGGCAATCTCTTTCATGTCTTGAGATAATACACGATCCTTTTCAACAAAGGGAATCTGAGCACGGAGCTGTTCATAGGCACGGCTACTCCCTTTACCTAGCTGCCCTGTTTGGAAATCGATGGCCTGACATGCTACAAGATACTCAATGGCAAGGATATGCCACAGATTATCAAGGAGACGATACAGCTTCCGGGCAGCAGTGGTTCCCATGCTTACATGGTCTTCCTGGTTGGCAGAAGATGGAATGGAGTCTACTGTTGCGGGACTGGCTAATAGCTTATTCTCTGCAACCAGCGCGGCTGCAACATATTGAGGAATCATCAACCCAGAGTGGAGTCCGCCATGATCAGTGAGAAATGCAGGTAGCTGGCTGAGCTGAGGGTTGACCATGCGTTCAGTACGCCGTTCTGAAATATTCCCCAACTCTGCGAGGGCAATGGCCAAATAATCTAAGGCTAGTCCCACAGGTTGGCCATGAAAATTGCCTGCTGAGATGGCCTGTTCTTCAAAGGGGTCGATGAGAGGATTGTCCGTTACACTATTTAATTCAATTTGGATCACTTGCTTCACATGCTGAAGAGCATCCCAAGAAGCGCCATGGACTTGGGGAATACAACGTAGTGAGTAGGCATCCTGCGTTCGCAATTCCCCTGGTTGAGTGATCCGTTCGCTTTCCTTGAGGTACTGAAGAAGCTGTTCTGCCACCCAGCGTTGACCGGGATGAGGACGTGAGTGCCCTACAAAGGGGTGGTAAGCAGCAGGAATACCCCGTAGTGCTTCGATGGTCAACGAAGCGATGAGATTGGCTGTATGAATCGCCCGTTCACCATCCAACACTGCTAGGGCACCTAGGGATGTCATGGTCTGTGTCCCATTGATTAAGGCTAAGCCCTCCTTCGCCTGAAGCTGGATGGGTTGGAGCTGATTCTGTTCAAGAGCATCCTTGGCAGCGTAGAGGGTTCCCTGCCATTCTACTTGCCCTTCACCCAGCATAGGTAGAACCATATGTGCTAAGGGAACTAAATCGCCACTGGCTCCTAATGATCCCTGTGATGGAATGATGGGGTGGATCCGTAGATTGAGCATTTGTAACAGAAGCTGAACCACTTCCACGCGAATTCCGGAAAAGCCTTGGGCCAACGCTTGAGCCCGTAATAGCATCATCCCCCGGACTACTTCTGTTGGGAAGGGATTGCCAACACCACAGGCATGGCTACGGATTAAATTGATTTGAAGCTGATCTGTTTCTGCAGAAGAGATAATCTGGTCGCTAAACTTGCCAAAGCCTGTAGTAATGCCATAGATTCTTCGACCTTCTTGATGCCATTGCATCACCAGCTGTCGAGAACGATTCATCGCGATGATGGCATTGGGATGCAATTGGACAGCTACGCCATTCCGGACAACCTGTTCAAATTGTTCCAAGGATAGATCCTTTCCATTTAACTGAATGCTTTGCTTCTCCATTTTATTCCTCCTTTAGCATGGCAAAGCGGCACGAAAAAAGGTTCGCTTCTCAGCGAACCTCTTTGAATCTCCTGTGTAAATGGCAGTGATTATTGGGTTGAGTATTATTTTTCATCATCGATCACGCCCTTATGGGGAGCTTTGACCACCCTTTTCATCTGATTGTATAATAATTAATTCTGCAAAGGAATGGGCGTGAAGTCCTGCTATTTTGACTTCTCGTAGAAAAAGGCTAAACTGAAAGAAAAATGCTCTGAAAAATATCCGAAGGATGATGATCATGAATATTACAGTGGCAACATTAAACGCCAAGTATATCCATACCTGTCTGGCCTTACGCTACCTGAAGGCCTATGCTGAGCCAGAGTATTCAGTACGGATGGCGGAATATACCATCAAGGATCCAACAATTTATATTGTTACGGATCTCTACGAACAGAAGCCCGATGTAGTGGGCTTTAGCTGTTATATATGGAATATTGAAGAGACCATCAAGGTGGTTCAAGCCTTGAAAAAAGTCTTACCTCAGGTGACCATTCTCTTAGGTGGGCCTGAGGTCTCCTTCGATGTGGAGCATTGGCTTCAGCGGATCCCCGAAGCAGACTATATCATCATTGGAGAAGGGGAGCAGACCTTTAAGGAACTGTTGCGAGGACTAGATGGAAAACGTGATTTGGCAAGTCTAACTGGGATCGGCTACCGTGTTCAAGGTGAGCCTATGGTAAAGCCACCTACCAGCAAGCTAGACCTGAGTACTATCCCTTCTCCCTATCGCTTTCCAGAAGATGTGGCACAGCTTCCACAACGAATTACCTATGTGGAGACAAGCCGTGGTTGTCCCTTCTCTTGTCAATTCTGTCTCTCCTCCACAGAGGTAGGCGTGCGTTATTTTCCTCTAGAGATGATGAAAGAGGAGCTTCTCTTTTTGATTCAAAACGGGGCGAGAACCATTAAGTTCCTTGATCGTACCTTTAATATCAACCGCGATTATGCCATGGAGATGTTTAAATTTTTGGTGGAGAATCATCAAGGTTGCATCTTCCAATTTGAGATAACAGCGGATATTCTTCGCCCAGAGATTATTGATTATCTCACGGAGAATGCACCGCCCGGGATTTTCCGCTTTGAGATCGGGGTTCAATCCACCAATGAAAGAACCAATGAGCTCGTGCAGCGCCGTCAAAATTTTGCCAAGCTAACGAATACGGTGATGCGAATTAAGGAGAGTGGACGGGTCGTGCAACATCTCGACTTAATTGCTGGCTTACCAGAAGAGGATTATGCATCGCTCCGTAAAACCTTCAATGATGTCTTTGCCTTTGAGCCAGAGGAACTACAACTAGGCTTTCTCAAGATGCTTCGTGGAACCGGTCTACGGAATCAAGCAGAGCAGTACGGGTATCGTTATATGGAGCATGCACCTTATGAGATGCTTGAGAATGACATTCTTTCATTTGGCGACGTGGTGCGGATTAAGCGGGTGGAGGAGATGCTAGAGAAATATTGGAATCTACACTTTATGGATACTACCATTCTTTACTTAACCCAGGTGGAATTCCCATCTCCCTTTGATTTCTTTCAGGAGCTCGGCGATTACTGGGAGGCCAATGGTTGGGGAAGGATTGGTCATCAGCTAGAAGATTTATATCAACGGTTGGAGCAATTCCTCATGACACGAAAGACGCAGCATCCTGAGGTATGGCATGGCTTGATGAAGTATGATTATTTCATCCATTACAAGCAGAAGCCGCGGAAGACATGGTGGGAATTCTCCATGAGTAAAGGAGAGCAGAGCGCTTTACTGCAATTATTAGCGGATAAGCCAGCGCTTCTATCCCCCGAATTTGCTCAATACCAATTAACGGAGGAACAGCTCCATAAGCATACCATGGTGGAACGGTTGCCCTTCAATCTTGCCAAGTACCTGGAGTCTGGACAGGTTGAAATGGCACCGACCCTCTTGCTTGTGTACTATGATCCGAAGAATCCACAAGCGCGGCCTTTTATTCAGAATATGCTCATGCTTGTGACAGAATAATCAAGTTTCCCATGGAGAGGAGGGACGAACCATGGCACAGTTTCGCTTTGTACACAGTGCAGATCTTCATCTAGGGACACCATTACGAGGGATTGGAACGATTCCACCTCATCTTGCTGAATTGTTCCGTACAGCTACCTTGTTGGCATGGGAGCGATTGGTTCAATTCTGTATTGATGAACAGGTAGATTTTCTCTGCCTGGCAGGAGATATCTATGATGAGCGGGATCGCAATCTAACGGCGCAGCTCGCCTTTCAGCAAGGGTGTGAACGTCTCCATGAAGCACAGATTTCCATCTATCTCATCCATGGGAATCACGATCCCATGGATGGGAAGCAAGCCCATCTTCACTGGCCTTCTAATCTATACACATTCTCTGCAGAGCAGGTAGAGTCCTATCCAATTATTCGTCATGGGGAAGAGATTGCTCGCATCTATGGGCGTAGTTATCCTACGTACCATGTGACGGAGAACTATAGCCAGAGCTATAAACGGAGTTCATCTGCCTTTGCCATTGGACTGCTTCATGCCAATGTTGGCAATAGCTCAGGGCATGCCAACTATGCTCCCTGTAGTCTACAAGATCTACAGAATGGAGAGATGGATTATTGGGCACTGGGCCATATTCATAAGCCCCAACAGCTCCAAGATCAATTGCCTACCATCATCTATGCAGGTAATCCCCAGGGACGCCATTGGAAAGAGGCGGGAGAGCGCGGTTGCTATCTCATTGAGGTGGATGGAGTTCAGGTTCATTCACGCTTTCAGCCTTTACAAGTGATTCGCTGGGAGGAGGAAGTGGTGGAACTCCAAGGAGTGGACGGGGAGCAAGCATTACTGGATCAGCTATTTCACATCGCGGAGCAGGTGAATGAGCGCACAAATAGCACACCAGTCTTACTACGCATCCGCTTAGAAGGACGTACGCCTCTTTATGACGGGCTTCTTGACGAAGAGGTTCGTCAGGAGCTTCTTGAGCGCATCAACCATCAACTGATGGGCCTTGGTATGAAGGTTTGGCTCGCTTCCTTACAATCCATGGCACTCCCCCTTCAGATTCCTGATATTGCCTCCCAATCCTTGGCAGCAGATATCATGCAGATTGTCCAAGACTGGAGAGCAGATTGGATTGAGCAACGCACCACCATTCGATCGATCCTGGATGAATTGAAGGACCGACGCTTTTGGGAGCAAGAGGGATTACTGCCTAGTGATGCTGAACTCCAAGCCATGATTGAGCAATTGGAGCCATGGCTATTGCAACGGTTAGGCGAAGGTGGTGGTAAACGATGAGAATTGAGACGATGAAGCTCTATGGCTTCGGTCAATTTCAAGATCTCGAGCTCACCTGTAAGCCAGGGTTGAATCTCATTCTTGGAACTAATGAAGCAGGAAAATCTACTTTAATGGCTTTTATTCGTGCTATGTTCTATGGATTCCCTACCAAAAAGCAGCTCGCTCAGCGCTATGAACCATGGGAGGCATCCACACTTGGCGGTAGACTATCCCTCTATGAGGATGGAGTAGGAAGTTTCTTATTAGAGCGTCTTTATAAGCAACGTTCAGCAGGTGACCTCTTGCTGCATCGACCCGATGGAACCGTCGGTGGCGAGGAAGATTTAAGGCGTCTCCTTGCTCCCATTAATGAGACCATCTTCAAAAATCTTTATGCTTTTGGCTTATGGGAGCTTCAGACCATGGAGACCTTACAACCAGAGGAGATTCATAGCTTTCTCTATCACACCACAGCAGGAAATGGTGCACAGTTATTGCAACTAAAGCAGCAGCTTCAAACCGAGGCAGAGCAGCTCTACAAGGCAGGAAGCAAAAAGGGCGAACTAACAGAGCTACGTAGGCAGCTACAGCAGATTACTACCGAAATTCTTCAGCTCCAAGGGGAGACTGAGCGCTATGAGGGTCTCCTTAGTCAGCAAGAAGAGCTTACGGAGCAGCTAGGGATCATGCGGACACAGCAGGTCAAGCTGACACGTCAGCAACAGTGGTTAGCTATCCTTGCTCAAGGGGAGAAGCTATATGCTCAAGGGCAACTTGTGAAGGAACAGCTTGCTCAGCTCCCATTGGTAGAGTATTTCCCAAGTGATGGTTTGGAGCGGCTAGAGCGCTACTTAGAACGGCATACCCAGACAAAAATCCGCTTGGATACTATCCAGAAGCAGATTGAAGAAAAGATGCAACAGCTACTCACCTTCACCAATCGGGATGGCTGGGAGGGAGTGCTTGCTCAACAGGAAGAGCTCCAGTCGGGATGGATCCGATACCAAGAGCGTTTAGAGCGAAACACAATCGATGAACAGACGCTTCAACAAACGACTAAACAGTTGAATGACTTGCTACAAAGCATTGGGGAGGACTGGGAGGTTGAGCAAATTTCCGCCTTCCAGCTGGACATGCCTACGCGCCAATGGGTAAAGGATTGGCAAGAGGAAGAACGACAACGTCAGCAAAAGATCGTACAGTGGGAGACTTCACGCTCCCATACGCACCAGCGCCTCCATGTGGTCAAGCAAAGACTCTTACAAACTAGTGAGCGGAACCAACCCATTAATACTGAAGCTACCCAATTAAAAAGCAGAATCCAGCAACTTCAGCAGCTTCAGCTGCAAAAGGAGCGGAAGGAAGGGGAACTGATTCAGTTAACTCGGGAACGAGAGCTTCTACAGAGTAATCGAATTGGTTCGAAGAGGAGAAAGAGCTCTTCTCCACTTCTGATCATCGGTGGTTTAGCAGCTACGGGGCTTGCTGTTTACTTTTTTATGATCCAGCAGTATCTGTGGACTGGTATCACCTTTACAGGATTCCTGTTAATCGGAGGTGCGTCCTGGTACCAGGAGAAGAGCTTGAAGGAAGAGGCAGAAGTTTGGGAGCAGAAGGAAGTACAACGACTCACCTTCTTAATGAAGGAGGAGGAGAGCTGTCGTCGCGAGATCCAACGGATGGAGAAGGAAGCAAATACCCTCCTCCAACGCTATGGCAAGACGAGCTTAGCCCAATTAGAAGAGGAATGGGAGCAGCTGCAACAACAGCACTCACAACAACAACAGGTGGAACTTGAACGGGCAAGAATGGAGTTAGATGCTGCCACCCTTCAAGGAGAATTAGAATCGGTAGATCAGAAGCTACAAGAAGTGCTTACCCACCAAACAGAGCAGTTGGAAGCTTGGAAGGGATGGCTACAAGTACATCACATCCCATTGGATTGGACACCAGCTATGGTGGAGGAATTGATTCGGATTGCTGATCGAATGCATCCTCTGATCAGAAAGCAAGAGGAGCTCCAAGAAAGCATTCAGCAGGCAAAGCAACAGCTTGAGCAATGGCGTAGCCATATCATTCAGCTCATGGAGCAAACTGGGCGAGAATTGGTTCAAACACCTACTCAGCAAGAGATAAAGCAATGGTTTCAAGAGATGAAAGATGTAGAAGAGCAAATGCAACAATTACGACAGATCGAGGAGCAATTGCTGAAGTGGCAAGAGGAGGAGCAACAGCTACTAGCAGAGGAAGCATTAGTTCACCAACAACTTCAACATCTGTATGAAGAGGTAGGCGCCAGCAATGAGGCGGAGTATCGTAAAAGGGGCGAATACTATCGATTACGTCAATCTCTACAGCATGAGCTACTGAGCAATACTACCCTACTTCGCCAGCTTGTACAGGATCAGGCTGAGTATGAGCAGCTTATTCAGGATTTGCAGGATGGCTCGGTGCAGCAACGGATGGAGCAGGAAGCAGAATTGGCAGAAACGAGCAAATCACTACAGATGCAGCTAGACCAACATCAACAAGAGCGGGGTCAGATCACCCAACAGCTGAAGGAACTAGCCACTTCAACACGCTTACTCACCGCCCTCCAAAGGAAAGAAGAACTCCGAGCGCAGGCGGCTGAACGAATCAACCGATGGTGCAGATTAAGGTTAGGTCGTCTCGCTATAGAAAAGGCCATGGAATTGTATGAGCAGGAGAAACAACCTGAGGTTCTACAATGGGCTAGTCGCTATTTTTCACAGATGACAGCAGGACGTTATCCCAAGGTGTTTATGCCCTTAGAAGGGGAGACGATCTGTGTGGAGCGGGCAGATGGAAGAAAGATTGAGCCTGCCTATCTTAGTCGTGGGACCGTTGAACAATTATATCTCGCCATCCGTTTTGCCTTAATTGAGATGTATGGGAAAGAGAAACGAATACCACTTGTCTTCGATGATATCCTTGTCAACTTTGACCCAGAACGGAGTAAGAAGACGCTCTTTACCATCGGTCAATTGGCAAAACAGCAACAGGTTTTCTTCTTTACCTGTCATCCTTCCCTGGTGGACCAAGTACATGAGTTAGGGCTTCCGATGAATATCATGGAGTTGTCGAAGCATACATTCACTGTAATTCATGCTTAGCTGCTTCCTTGTGATTTTTGACTGAGACTTCTATACTTAGAGAAATAGAAAAAATAGCGCGCATTAGGTGGTAGTAATATCAAGCGCCTTGCAAAATAAAGGAGATGGAATCGATGGATGAGCAATTAGAAATGTTTCGGCGGCTTACAGAAGCACCAGGGGCGCCTGGACATGAGCAAGCCGTTTCCAGCTTAATGAAGGAGTACTTAACACCTTACGCTGAAAGCTTCTTCAGCGATGGCTTAGGCAGTTTAATCGCACAGCATACAGGTGATCCTCAGGGACCCAAAGTGATGATTGCTGGTCATATGGATGAAGTGGCCTTCATGGTCACTCGCATCACCGACCAAGGTTTCTTGCGGATCCAACCTCTTGGTGGCTGGTGGAGCCAGGTTATGCTCTCTCAGCGGGTCATTGTACAAACACGGGACGGGATGGTGGAAGGTGTCATTGGTTCGAAGCCTCCCCATCTTCTCAAAGGGGATGCTCGGAAAAAGGCCCTAGATATTAAGGACATGTATGTAGATGTAGGTGCTTCTAGTAAAGAAGAGGCAGTTTCCTTCGGTATTCGTCCTGGGGATACCGTGATTCCTGTAAGTCCCTTTACAGTGATGAAGAATCCTAAGCTATTATTAGGTAAAGCCTGGGACAACCGTTTTGGCATTGCTGCAGCCATTGATGTGATGAAACGGCTAGCTAAAGAAGGTCATCCCAATATTCTGTATAGTGTCGGAACGGTACAGGAGGAGGTTGGCTTACGAGGCGCACAAACAGCGGTACAAACGGTGATTCCTGACATCGCCTTCGCCCTTGATGTAGGTATCGATGCGGGAACGCCAGGGATTACTGAGGATGAGGCAACCACCTATCTTGGTAAAGGCCCATCCATTGGAATCTATGATGCTACCATGGTACCTCATAAAGGCTTACGTGATTTTGTCTTCCAAGTTGCGAATGAGTGTAATCTGCCCTTCCAATATGAGACCATTCCTGGTGGTGGAACAGATGCTGGTCGCTTCCACTTAGCTGGGAAAGGAATTCCTTCTCTGAACATTACAGTTCCTGCACGCTATATCCATAGCCATGTATCCATCATTCATCGTGATGACTACGATACAGCCATCGAACTGTTGGTGCAAGTGATTCAACGCTTAGACCACAGTACTGTTGAGAAGCTACGGACATATTAACAAAGAAAAAAGCTAATTAAGTTATGGCCTTTCCTAAGTGAAACCCTAAGGAAAGGCCATTTCATTTATCGCATTTCACCGACAATTTTTATTGTGTATCCAATTCCTGCTCGATGATCTTACAGATACGCCCCCGCTCTTCCTGATTACAGATATTCCAATACAGCTCAAACATGACACCTAAACCAGGCAATGCTTTCTCAATCCTCGTATAGACAGCATCATTGATGGTGGCTTCGATCTCCTCAGCAGTCTCGTCCCGCATCTTAAATTTGACAGCAGTCCGCAAATCAATATCCATGGCGATTCCCCTTTCTGTTTGCACAGGTTGATAATGTTTCGTGAAGTAGTATCATCATTAAGTTGCCCGTCATGAAGGGAAATATGAATAGAAAATGGATGATTAGCAATAGGGAGGAATCATGTATAATAGGGGATAGTAAAAGGAGAGTGAAGGGGCATGGAGAAGTCATTTGCTGTGATTGGATTGGGACGATTTGGTTCAGCAGTTGCTCGCTACCTATACCAATTAGATTATGATGTTATGGCAATCGATCAAGATGAGGAAAAGATACAGGAGCATATGAACTATGTCACCCATGCTGTACAAGCTGACTCCACCGATGAGGAAGCGATGAAAGCTTTAGGAATTCGTAATTTTGATGTAGTAGTGGTGGCCATTGGTGAAGATATTCAGGCCAGCATCCTAACCACCCTGATTCTAAAAGAACTAGGCGTTCCCATGCTCGTCGTCAAGGCACAGAATGATCAACATGGAAAAGTCTTAGATAAAATTGGTGCAGACAAAGTGGTCTATCCAGAATTTGATATGGGCCGTCGACTCGCCCATAGCTTAATCTCCTCCAATATCCTTGATCATATTGAATTGGCCAAGGATTATAGCATCATTGAGATCCGCGCACCGAAAGAGATGGTGGGAAAAACCCTTGTTCAGTTAGACTTTCGTCGCCGCTTTGGCTGCTATGTTATGGCGATGAAGCAGGGGAAACGCTTCAACATTGCTCCACAAGCCGAGGATCTCATCCATGAGGGGGATATCCTGGTGGTGCTAGGACATAATCAAGACTTGAAGAAGCTAGAGGAGTTTTCACAATAGATGGAACAGATTACATCCACTCAAAATGTAAAGTTTAAACGCTGGAAAAAATGCTTAACTACAAAGGGACGTAAGGAGCACCAAAGTTTTCTTGTGGAAGGCATCCATATGGTACAGGAGGCATTGTTGCATCAGCAACAAATTGAAGGGATTCTGCTCGAGGAGGGCAGATCGCTTCCTCAAGAATTGGATCTCCTCCTTCAAGGGCAGGAGCTGATGGTGCTTGCCAGCTCACTTTTTCAACAGTTAGCCCAAACCGTTCATTCCCAAGGGATCATCGCAGTGATTAAGGCTCCTGAATTACCACGCATGGAGGAATTGATTTCTGATGCTGATCAGGGACAGTTGCATATTCTTGTGGATGGTGTACAGGATCCTGGCAATTTGGGGACCATCATCCGCACTGCGGATGCGGTAGGAGCTACCTCTGTCCTGTTGGGAAAGGGTTGTGTAGACCCGTATAATGATAAGGTGTTGCGAGCCACCATGGGCTCGATTTTCCACTTACCAATTCTACAGATTGACCTGCTTCAAATGATTCCTCACTTGAAGCAGGCAGAGATCCAAGTGATTGCTGCCATGCTTGGCGCAACGGAGTTACATACCAATTTTGGCTGGAAGAAGCAAACAGCTATTGTAGTAGGGAATGAAGGGAATGGTGTCCGTCCAGAAGTGGAAGCCCTCGTAGACAAGCGCCTGAGCATCCCCATGTATGGTGCTGCTGAATCCTTAAATGTGGCGGTTGCAACTGCCCTTCTGATGTATGAATGGCGACGGCACTATTCAATAAAATAAATCTTGTCCAACGGATTAATAGGCTGTCCTACTAGCGTTGCATAAGTAAAGATTAAAGATTCAGTTCAAGACAAAAAAAGCGACTCGTAAGAGCCGCTTTTTCATAGAAGATATCTACTTATTAACGGTCTCAAAAGTACCACCTAAGTAATCCTCTGTCTGATTCCATTGCTGGCGAGCAAGCTGCCACTGCTCGCGGGCACGTGTAACCATCTTTTTCTCCCCACTGCGTCGACCTACCTCGATACAGCGATTGAAATAGCGTACTGAATCCTGGTAGCGATGAAGTCGCCGTTCCAGCTCGCCGAGGATGTAGAGTACCTTCTCTTCACTCATCTCCGATTGGGTAAAATCGAGGAGATCATAAGCTTGCTCGTAGGCTTGAACAGCTAGGCGAAGGAAGCGCTCTTCATTGGGTTGCTGATTTAAATAGCGATAGATCCAAGCAAGACGTAGGCAATAGCCTGCGGTGATCAAGGGGTCCTCCTCGATTACCGTAGCGGCATAGATAGCTAATTTATAGACGGCGATGGCTTGCTCAGGACTGCGGATTACGCCATAGTCGGTGGTCTTCCAATGATGCTGTAGGAATTGCTGAAGATGGTGTAGACGGGCTTGATTTTGGAACAAGGATTGATCAGAGAAGGCAAGTCCACAGTTTGGACAGACCGCAATATGATAAAAAAGAGGGTTGGTTTCTGCTAAATCATGAGAATAATGGGGACAGAAATCCTCATCATAGGAACTAGGCTGTACATAACGAGAACGTACTTTTTTCGACTGAAACTCTAAATCACATATAGGACATTGGTATTTCTTATCATAGAAAACATCTACAACCTGCACAAAAATCCCTACTTTCATCCTATATTTTAAGGGATATGTTCCCGGTTTTAACCGGTAATCTCTAGAACTATTGTAGTACAAGAGTAGGGGATGTGGCAAAAAAGTTGGAGGGTGAAACGTGGATTGCCTTTTTGGTGCAGGATCGTTATAATAGATAATCAATAATACCCCTTTGGGGAATGATGAGATGAATAGCGAGGAATGAGAAGAGTAAGCAGGATCCATAACTAGCTAGGGAGTAGGCGTCGTGACTGGAAGCGCCTTCTAGTTAATCTGCTGAATTCCCTCAGGAGCTGACCCTTGAACCCACCTTTAGAAGCTGGGTGTAGAGGGAACCGGAACATGACCGTTATCATGGTAAGCACCTGCTGAAGCTGGATGAAGAATGATCCATGGCAGGTGGAAGAAGGGTGGTACCGCGGCTTTTCGCCCCTTAGGGGAGAGAGGTCGTTTTTTATTTGCCTTGATTTCAATGAAGGAGGGAGACCGTTGCGAGAAAAGCTACATGCACTACAGTCTGAAGCACTTGAGATGATCGAACGGGTTACCAAGTTAGATGATCTTAAAGGGATCCGTGTTAAATTCTTAGGAAAAAAAGGTCCGATTACTGAAGTAATGAGAGGGCTTGGTCAGCTATCCCCAGAAGAGCGGCCATTAATGGGACAATTAGTCAATGAGGTTCGAGAAAAAATTCAAGCAGTCATGGAAGAAAAGCAAGCAGCGCTAGAAGCCAAGCAGCTTGAGGAGCAACTGGCTTCAGAACAAATCGATGTGACATTACCGGGGCGCACCGTTCCTGTGGGATCTATTCATCCCTTGACCCGTACGATTCAAACCATTGAGGACATCTTTATTGGCCTTGGTTTCGAGGTGGCAGAGGGTCCTGAGGTGGAGATGGATCACTATAATTTTGAGATGCTCAATCTACCGAAGGAGCATCCTGCCCGTGATATGCAGGATTCTTTCTATATCACAGAGGAAACCTTGCTTCGTACCCATACTTCCCCTGTTCAAGTACGTACTTTATTGGCGAAAGCCGGTCAAGTGCCTGTGAAGATTATCTGTCCTGGTAAGGTATATCGTCGCGATGATGATGATGCGACCCATTCCCATCAATTTACCCAAATTGAAGGATTGGTTGTGGATGAAGGAATTCGTATGAGCGACTTGAAAGGGATCTTGCTAGAATTTGCGAAAGAAATGTTCGGAGCTGATCAGAAGATCCGCTTACGTCCCAGTTTCTTCCCCTTTACTGAGCCTAGTACAGAGGTGGATATCTCTTGTATGATCTGTAAGGGTGAAGGCTGTCGTGTATGTAAGGAGACGGGCTGGATCGAAATCTTAGGGGCAGGCATGGTGCATCCCAATGTTCTACGTGGTGCAGGCTATGATCCAGAACGCTATACAGGTTTTGCCTTTGGGATGGGTGTAGAACGTGTTGCCATGTTAAAGCATGGTGTAGAGGATATTCGTAATTTCTATACCAATGACTTACGTTTTCTTCGCCAATTCTCACATCTGTAATTGGTAGAACTGATCAGCTAAAGAATAAAGGAGGATGGAGATGCTCGTCTCATATAATTGGCTTCGTAACTATGTAGAGATCGATGATATTAGTCCAGCGCAGCTAGCAGAGCGTCTAACACGTTCAGGCATAGAAGTGGATCTCATCGAAGAACGTAATCAAGGTGTTAGCAAAATCGTGGTAGGGAAGGTGCTTACCTGTGAAGCACATCCTGCTGCTGATCGACTCCACCTATGTCAGGTAGATGTGGGAGAAGCAGAGCCCTACCAGATCGTCTGTGGCGCACCCAATGTGGCAGCTAATCAGAAGGTCGTCGTAGCCTTACCAGGTGCTCATCTGCCTGGTGGGATTAAGATTAAGAAATCTAAGCTACGGGGTGTAGAATCACAAGGGATGATCTGCTCTGGAGATGAATTAGGAATCGATGAGAAGTATTTGAGTAAAGAGGAGCAGGAAGGGATCTTGGTGCTCGATGATGAGGTAGCTGTTGGCACTGATGCTATCGCTTATCTAGGCTTAGATGATTTTATTCTTGATCTGGATCTTACTCCGAACCGTTCCGATTGTTTAAGTATGATCGGTGTGGGCTATGAGGTAGCAGCGATCCTTGGGCGAGATGTCCAACTCCCCCAAGTGGATCACCATGAAGAACAGCAACCAGCACCCATTCAGGTTTCCGTAGCAGCAGATAGTTATTGTCCCTACTATTCAGCTCGGGTGATCCGTGGGGTGAAGATTCAAGCCTCTCCCCAATGGCTGAAAAATTACTTAATCGCTGCAGGTATTCGTCCCATCAATGTGGTGGTGGACATTACAAACTATGTGATGCTGGAGTATGGTCAACCTCTCCATGCCTTTGATTATAAAAAAGTGGCATCGAAACAAATTCATGTTCGGCAGGCTCGGGCTGATGAACAATTGGAGACCTTGGATGATCAAGTGCGTAAGCTAGATGAGAGCATGATGGTGATCACCGACGGAGAACGTCCCATTGCCCTTGCTGGCGTCATGGGAGGGGCTAATACGGAGGTAGATGGGGAAACCACGGATATCTTACTAGAATCTGCGTTGTTTACCGGGATCTCCATCCGTCGTACTGCACAAAAACTTGGATTACGTAGTGAAGCCAGCAGCCGCTTTGAAAAAGGTGTTGACCCTAATCGTGTAATTCCTGCTTTACATCGGGCAACCTCCTTAATTCTTCAATATGCTGGTGGTGCAGTAGAGGGCGGCGTCGCTCTGAACAAGCCTTTAGACGTGGAAGAAAAAGTGATTTCCCTTCGCCTCTCACGCTTGAATCAGGTCTTGGGAACAGCGATCGACCAAGGACAGGTCGAAGAGTATTTGCGCCGTCTCCAGTTCCCCTATGAGGTTCAGGGTGAAAATATACTTGTCACAGCACCTTCCCGCCGTCCTGATATCAGTATTGAAGAGGATTTATTCGAAGAAGTTGCACGTCTTTATGGCTATGACTATGTGCCTACCACTTTACCGAAGGGCGGCAATACAGCGGGTAGCCTCAATACTGAGCAACGGTTGACACGGGGGATTCACCATTATTTTGCCCAGCATGGTTTGAGTGAAGTGATCACCTATTCACTTTCATCGCCTGAAGAAGAGCAGGCTTTTATTGATAAGGAGATGGAGCGAATTGCCTTGGCGATGCCGCTTAGTAATGATCGCCGGACACTTAGAACCACACTCCTGCCAAGTCTTCTTCAAGTAGCTCAATACAATGTTTCCCATCAACTTAAACAATTAGCTATGTTTGAAATCGGTAAGCTCTTTTTCCATCATGAGCAAGAGGGAGCAAGTGAGCCCTATGAAGAGCGGAAAACATTGGCAGGAATCCTGTTAGGGGACTGGCTCCCCAAGGGCTGGAATCAAGGCGCAGAAGCAGTTGATTTCTTTCTCGTAAAAGGTTTATTAGAAGGGCTTTTTGCTCAGCTAGGTATTGTTGGTGTCACCTATGAGCAAACACAGCAAGCAGGATTCCACCCTGGTCGAACAGCGAAGCTCACATGGAATGAGCAGACATTGGGTGTCATGGGACAATTGCATCCAAGTATTCAAAAGGAGAAGGATCTTCCTGTAACCTATCTATTTCAGCTGGATTTAGCTAATCTTCTCGCCATTGTACAAGAGGAGCCTGACTATCAGCCAGTACCTCGTTATCCAGCAGTTCAGCGAGATTTAGCGCTGGTGGTAAGCACAGATGTCACTGCAGATCAGATGAAGCAGACGATTCAAGCTGAAGCAGGCGGCTTGCTGGAAGAGATTCGACTCTTTGACCTATATGCAGGAAAAGGTGTAGAGGATGGGAAGAAGAGTCTTGCCTATACATTGCTCTTCCGTAATCGAGAGCAAACCTTGCAGGAAGAGGAAGTATCGACGATTATCCATCGTATTCTAGAAGCATTAGCAGAAAAATATGGAGCTCAATTACGGGCGTAGGTTTTGCATTTGCCCCCGCAAGCAGATCTGTGGCATACTGCTTACGGGGGCATGATATTTTGCAGGATTTTTCATGTTCTATCACGAAATATTTAGGATAGGAGCTATAGAGAAAAGATGGGGGACCGACCATGCATGAGCAAGCAAAGAAAGTAACCGTTGATATCTTTGGCCAACAATACCATATACGTGGCGATGTAAGCAGCAACTATATCCGAATGATAGCTTCTACGGTAGATGATCAAATGAAGCGGTTAGCTTCTGCCAATCCACGTTTAGACTCTTTGCAGCTGGCAGTGCTCACTGCGGTCAATTTTGCTGATCAATACGAGCAATTAAAACGGGAATATGATGATCTCCTTAATCAGATGGAACGACTTAAGCGACATTCTAAGCTCCCAATCGAGCAAGGTGTAAGAGAGGAGAGTACATAGAGGCTTACAAGTAGT
The DNA here is from genome assembly GCF_001049895.1 of Rubeoparvulum massiliense. Lineage (GTDB taxonomy): Bacteria > Bacillota > Bacilli > Rubeoparvulales > Rubeoparvulaceae > Rubeoparvulum > Rubeoparvulum massiliense. The sequence continues at coordinate 369,374 of NZ_CVPE01000003.1, read as the reverse complement.
CAGGAGAAATGAGGTGATGGTTGCGCAACTGATCGATATAATTTTTCTTGTAGTGGTGCTCGGTTATACATTCATCGCCTATCAACGAGGCTTTGTGTTACAATTGTTGCGACTTACTAGCTTTATCATCTCCTTCATCGTTGCCTACTTCTATTCACCGGTACTCATTCCATGGCTACAGCAACAATTACCACTCTCCATTCAAACGAGTCAGTTACAGTTTGTCCCGACGATTACACAGCTCATTGACATGGAGCGGGTCATCTATCATGGTCTATCCTTTGCCATTCTCTTCTTTGGTACACGGGTGGTGCTTTCTGTCTTGGGGTATCTCCTAGATGGTATTATGCATCTACCTGTGTTAAGTACGGCCAATCACTCGCTTGGAGCAGCCCTTGGGTTTTTGGAGATCAGTCTTTTCCTATTCATCGCTGTTAATCTATTGGTGGTGATCCCAGCAGAGTGGGCCCAAACCGTTCTTCAACAATCATCTGTGGCTCAATGGCTACTTCAACAGACCCCCCTCTTCTTTTGAAGTTGGGGGTCTACGATTTGGGAAGCAGGTTGCACCATGCTATAATAAAAAAATGATCCACCATCTTTGCAACGGAGGATAAGGAGGATTCTTGTGGATTCGCGCGTCTATCGAGTATTAGAATTTGATAAGGTCAAGCATCAAGTGGACGGATTGGCAGCCACTTCTTTGGGAAAGGAACGAGTCCTTCAGTTACAACCGACAATCGACCTTCAGAAAGCGATCCAATGGCAACAGGAGACACAGGAAGGAGTACGTGTCCTGCAGCGAAAGGGGACACCGCCATTTGGGGGGATCTTCCCCTTACAAATGTATTGGAAGCGGGCACAAATTGGCAGTATCCTACAGCCCTATGAGCTACTGCAGGTGGCTAGTACCTTGTCAGCAACACGGCAATTAAAACGCTTTTTCAATAGCCTGGTAGAAGAGGGGTTGGGTGATTATCCCATTCTTTCTCCCTTGGTGGCTCAATTAACGTCTGTTCGTGAATTGGAGGAAGCCATTCTCCAAGCAATTGGGGAGCAGGGGGACGTCTTGGACGAGGCAAGCTCTGCTTTACGAAGCATTCGTCAGGGAATCCGTTCACTAGAGAGTCGGATTCGTGAAAAGCTAGATTCCATGGTCCGTTCCGCTAGTACACAAAAAATGCTTCAGGATCCCATTGTCACCATCCGAAATGATCGTTATTGTCTTCCTGTTAAGCAGGAATACCGCGGTGTCTTCGGTGGTATTGTTCATGATCAGTCGGCATCGGGAGCAACATTGTTCATGGAGCCCGCGGCTGTAGTGCAGATGAATAATCAATTACGGGAAATGCAAGGGAAGGAAGAGCGAGAGGTTGAGCGTATTCTTCTGGAGCTTTCTGCATTGGTAGCAGATGCTGCTGAGGCGCTGGAACAGAACAGCATGATCTTGTCCCAGCTTGATTTTATCTTCGCGAAGGCGAAGTACGCTCTGGCTATTCGAGGTACTGAACCACGCTTAAATCAAGAGCGTTATCTCCGTTTTAAGCAAGCACGACATCCGCTCCTTCCTGCTGATCAGGTGGTGCCCATCGATGTGGAATTGGGCGGTGATTTTACCCAGCTCTTAATTACGGGACCGAATACTGGTGGGAAGACGGTTACTCTTAAAACCATTGGGCTATTGTCACTAATGGCCATGTCAGGGCTACATCTCCCAGTGGCAGAGGGTGGTGAAGCTGCTGTATTTTCAGGAGTCTATGCAGATATTGGTGATGAACAGAGTATTGAGCAGAGTCTTAGTACCTTTTCATCGCACATGACTAATATTATCTCCATCCTCAACGAGATGGATCAAGATAGCCTCGTGCTATTAGACGAGCTAGGCGCAGGAACCGATCCAGCGGAGGGGGCCGCGTTGGCCATCGCAATTCTGGATTATTTAAGGCTATTTAGTACAAGGGTGGTTACGACCACCCACTATCCAGAGATCAAGGCTTATGCCTACAATACACCAGAAGCGATGAATGCTTCTGTGGAGTTTGATGTAGATACCTTACGTCCAACCTACCGTTTACTCATCGGGATTCCTGGACGGAGTAATGCCTTTGCCATTGCGGAGCGTCTCGGTATTCCCTCCCATATTATTAAGCATGCGAAGGCACAAATTGGCGAAGAGACACGTCAGGTTGAAAATATGATTCAATCTTTGGAGGAGAATCAGAAGGAAGCAGAATTGAACCGTACAGCAACGGAAGCGCTACGTGCAGAGGCTCAGTCCATTCGAGAGCAACTTCGCCTTGAAAAGGAACGCTTCGAACAAGAACGTAATCAGTTAATGGAACAAGCAAAAAAAGAACTAGAAGCAGAAATGCGCGGACGTCTGAAGGAAGCTGAACAGTTAATCCAAGACCTAAGGCAGATGGCACTAGAGGAAGAGACCAGTATTAAAGAGCATCGTCTTATTGAAGCAAAGCGGCGCTTAGAAGAGGCGAGTCAGATCACAGTGCCTTCTGCAACAGGTCGTGGTGTGAACAATAGAGCCAGTAAGGATGAAGGCCCCTTACACCCGGGTGATCCAGTCCTTGTCCTTCACTTACAACAGAAGGGACATATCATTGAACAGGTGAACGCTACTACCTATTTAGTGCAAATTGGCATCATGAAAATGAAGATCGAACGAAAGCAATTGGAGCGAGTTAAGGAGCCGAAGCAGGAGTTGGTTCATGTTTCTCGAGTTAAAGCAGGTACTACCCATGTTCCCCTTGAATTGGACTTACGTGGCGAACTGCTAGAGGATGCTATCATTCGTGTTGATAAGTATCTTGATGAGGCGATGATCGCCGGACTCCATCAAGTTCATCTCATTCATGGGAAAGGCACAGGTGCTCTCCGTAAAGGAATTCAAGAATACCTCCGCCATCATCAATTAGTGAAGAGCTATCGTCTTGGTGGCGAGGGTGAAGGTGGAAGCGGTGTCACCGTGGTGGAAATCTAGTAAGCTAGAGGGAACCTTTTTTCATCCCAATCGTATAGAGAGTTAAGTAGGGAGTATGGAAGTAAGTGTTGATGGGGAGTGTTCATATGTGGTTCTGGGAAAATCCATATGTACAGACAGTATCTTATTTTATGGTAGCTGGACTTGCGATCATCTTATTTTTAACCATCTTTGAGATGGTGACGAAGTATAATGACTGGGAGGAGATTAAGAAGGGCAATCTTGCAGTTGCCATGGCAACAGGCGGGAAAGTGTTTGGGGTTGCCAATATCTTCCGCTTTTCCATTGCCCATCATGACACAATCTTGGAGTCCATCGTATGGAGTGGTGTCGGATTCTTACTTTTACTCTTTGCTTATTTTATCTTTGAATTTATGACACCACGCTTCCATGTTGACCAAGAGATTGCCAAGGGAAATAAGGCGGTGGGCTTTCTCGCACTCATTATCTCCATTAGTTTCTCCTATGTGATCGGTGCTAGTATTACGGTGATGTAGCGGATGGGGATGGAGGAGAGCAGGCGAAAACTGCCTGCTCTTTTTTGTGGAGAGGAGATGCACACGACCGCTTTTTTCGATATAATAAGACAGACTTGTGAGGATTGCTTAAGAAAGGAAGAGGAGAATGGAACGTTTATGGAAGGTTTTGGCCATTTTTGCAGGCTTGTTTCTGGTCGCCGGAATCCTCTTTTGGATATGGGCTGCATCTTGATTAATTGATCTGGTAGGAGGAACATGGAATGAAACTGATTGATGAAAAGGGAAAATTATTTGGTCTCGTGAATATTGTTGACTTGCTTATAGTGGTGGTTGTCCTAGGACTAGCAGCAGGTGTCTATTACAAAGTTACTCAAAGCAACCGAGTTGTAGAGACCGTTCCGGTTACGCTCACCCTATTGGCTGAAGAGATTCGCCAACCTACAGTAGATGCCATCGCTATCGGTGATGATGCATATGACTGGGAAAGCAATGGATATTTTGGTAAAGTAGTGGACAAGCAAGTTACACCAGCCATCGCTTATGTGGAGACAGCAGACGGTCGTGTTGTAAAAGCGGAGATTCCTGATAAATATAATCTGACGGTTACCATAGAAGGTTCAGGGGTTTATCAATCACGTGGTGTTGTTATTGGCGGTCGTGACTGGAAAGTAGGAAATACCCTCGTATTAAAGACGCAAAAATCATCGGTTAAAACCACGGTGATCGGTCTAGTACAACCTGAAGCACCTACACAGGAATAAGGTGATATTATGTTCTATTTCTTACGAGGCTCCTTCGTCTATAAAGGATTGATGGTTTTAAATCGTTGGTACGAAGCTAGCCTATTTTATCACCTCCTTCATAGGATTTATGGATGGTTTCTGAAGGGGTGGCAGAGTAGCGGACTTCGGTACCTTAGCCAGGGTAGTACGCTGAAGCAGGCGCAGAAGCATAGTGGACTAGAACGGCTCTGGTTACGGGTTACAAGACTTGTGGAAAAATTGCTTCTTTGGTTCACGGAGAAGCTAACCCCTGCTGTTATGAAGAGTGTCATCATCCAGTGGTGTCTCTTTGTTGGGCGGATGGTACGTCAAGGGAATCGTCAATTCTTTCGTCATCTCGCTTTCTGGTTTGCTGTAGCTACCCTCTTTTTACAGGGGGTTCTCTTTCTGGGGCATCATCTCATGCCATTGCCATGGCTGCCCTATTATCTTTCATTACCTAAACTAGGTATTGCCCTGCTACTTTCTGGAGTATTGGCTTTGGTTGTCATCTGGTTCAAACCTTTACAGAATGCGTGGGTACGGAGTGGCTTGCTTCATCAATGGGCAGAGTTCTGGTTAGTAGCAGATGAAGATCGGCGTTGGCTTCAGGTAGATGAAAAGCTTAGTCATCAAGGGAAAAGACAGACGATGGTCCTAGCGATTCTCTTGACAATTCTATTTTTCACCTTACCATTGAAGCAATTTGTCATTTTACTAATGGTGATTCCATTGGTAGGATTGCTCTGGCGTCAGCCAATCTATGGACTCTATGGCACCGCATTTCTTATTCCCTTCTTGCCATTTCGCTTTTTAGCCATTTTGGTGGTACTCAATTATGGACTCTTAATGATTAAACGTTTATGCCAGCATGAGCCCTTATGGGAAGGAACGCGCTTCTCTCGCTCTTTAGGCTTCATGCTACTGGTCACCTTGGCTGGAGTAGTGGGATCGATCTCATTTTGGCAGAGTCTAGGTGAGTGGATTATTTTCCTTGTCGCTATCTTTCTAGGCTATCTGGTGGTCTATTTTGTCCATGATCGTAAAGGGATGGAACGATTGGCTCTCGTGATCCTCATCTCTGCAACCATTGTGGCAGGGATTGGTTTGGTTCAATACTTTACGCTTGGAGAAACTAATACGGGCTGGGTGGATCAACAGCTTAATCCGGGAATTTCTACACGGGTCTATTCTACCTTAGAGAATCCCAATCATCTGGCTGAGTATTTGGTCATGGCGATTCTAATTTCATTCATTCCGCTCTTTACAACACGGAATCCGCTTGCCTTCCTCTTCTCCCTTGGTGGGATTGGCTTGATGGTATTAACGATGTTCGTCACTTTCTCCCGTGGGGGTTATGTAGCGTTGGCTGCTGCCTTATTCCTTTTTATACTCTTTACCATGCGGAGAATGCTATTAGTACTAGCACCCTTTCTGGTAGTAGGGCTCTACTTACTTCCTGCTACGATTTGGGAGCGTCTCCTCACCATCGGAAATGTCCAGGATAGCTCCATTTCCTACCGTTTCAGTATCTGGCAGTCCGCACAGGATATGTTTCAGGACTTTTTCTGGTTTGGAGCAGGCTATGGTTATGATACTTTTATCACCCTTTTTCCCTTGTATCGGGCATGGCCACCCATCGCCTTCCATGCACATAATCTTTATTTAGAGATTGCCTTGGAATTAGGTATGGTAGGGCTGATTGCCTTCGCCTTCTTCTTCTTACGTCTCTTTGGGGTAGGATTAAGCACTATCCAACGAAACAGAGAAAATCGCTTTAATACCATCGTCCTAGGAGCAAGCCTGGCAGGCATTGCTGGACTACTTATCCATGGGATGGCTGAGTATGTATGGTTCTATCCTAAGGTGATCCTCATGTTCTGGTTGGTGGTAGGTATTGTTTTAGCAGTTACCCGAACGGAGAAGAGAGTAGAGAAGGTCATGGAGTAGCAGGAGAAATCATGATGAAGTGATAAAAAACAACACCAGTGCCCTCGTGGTACTGGTGTTTCATCATAATGGAGTAATTTAGAATACCATGATAAGATCTTGAAGAGGGAAATGGGAGGCTGATGAAATGAAGGGAAGTTGGTTGAAGGAGTTATCTCAATCCGTTCTATTTCGTGATTATACAATAGCAGAGCTAATGGACCTCTTATCACAAGTAAACTACGCTGAACGCTTCTATGGTAAGGAAGAGGTCATCGCCTTGGAGGATGCCCCCTGTACACAGGTCGGAATTATATTAGAAGGCGCCGTGGAGGTTCAAAAGCTCCATGGCGCAGGTAGTGGTGTGACGATTCAATGTTTGACACCTCACCAAATCTTTGGCGAAGTGATTATTTTTTCACAACGTAAAACCTACCCTGCAACCCTTGTTGCTAATTCAGCGACGGTCATCTTGTTTATTTCGAAGGAATCCATCTTACAGCTTTGTAGGGAAGAAGAACGCTTTTTAGAAAACTTCATGGCGCTACTCTCCAATAAGATTTTGATGCTGAATCAGAAAGTGAAGCGCTTGGCTTACCCATCCATTCGTCAAAAGATTGCTGATTGGCTCTTGGAGCATTATCGATTAAGTGGAGAGAATACTATCAACATTCCTTTTACAAAAAAAGCATGGTCAGAACAGTTAGCTATTCCTCGCCCATCGCTCTCTCGGGAGTTAGGAAAGATGCAGGAGGATGGTCTCATCTATCTGAACGGATCATCCATTACAATCTGTGATCAGCAAGCTTTAGAAAGATTACTTTAGCAATGATCAACCATAGATCTGCTTGAGCTTCTCTAGCATCTGTGCAGATGAGAATTGCTCCTCCACCCAACGTGCACCATTCTCGGCAATCCGCAGATAAACCTCAGGCTCAGAGATGACAGCAGCCATTTGCATGGCTAAGTCCTCCACATCACCATATTCAACCAGCGTACCAGTGATGCCGTGATGGATTACCTCTGGGATTCCTCCTACATTAGTGGCGATGACAGGCTTTTGCATAATTAGCGCTTCAATGGCTGTGTAGGAGAGGGATTCATTCTCCGATGGAATAATGATACAGTCAATAGCTGCATAGTAGTTGACAATCTCCTTTTGATGTCCCCAGAAGAGGAGATGATCTGCGATGCCGAGCTCTTTTGCTTGCTGCTGTAGTACTTCTCGATCTGGTCCATCTCCGATAATCCAACATTTCCACCCAGCAGGAATGGAAGCATGGAGGGAAGCAAGGGCATCTAGCAAAAAGGCATGTCCCTTTTCTGCACTTAAGCGGGCAACAACACCGAAGATAAAGGTCTGCTCAGGTCGCTCAATGATGGATGTTGGCTGGGGAAGGGTGCAGCCATTGTAGACAACTGTAATCTTGTCGGGTGAAACGCCGCGCTTCATGAGCTCACCTTTCATAAAATGGGAGACCGCGATCACTTGCTTATTTTGCTTCGTGACCATGCGGTTTAGTAGGCGTATAGGTAGTGACATGGGAACATTCACATGATAGGTCCAAATGATTTGTGCAGGATTTCCAAACCGTTTACTCATTAAGGCAATTAGATTTTCACGTAGGTAATGAGCATGAATCACTTGAATATCCTGTTCGCGGCAGAGTTGAGCTAGTTGTTTTGCGGCCTTCCAATCAAGGGGGTTCCTCATTGGGATGGAGTAGAGCTTGATGTTACGTCTTCGCAATTGGGCTAGCAATGGACCTTCTTGAGAGTAGGCAAATGAGAAGCGGTAATCAGCTTTAAGACCATCGATAATATCAAGAATATATTTTTCGCTCCCACCTTGCCCAGGATAATTTAAAAGGTGAAGAATATGAGTTGGATTCGTTTTCATTTCTGTGTTGCTCCTTCACGTTTACGGTATTGGAAGAGAACAAGTAACTCCTTGGTTTTCATGAGCCAGAGTGCTAGTAAATAAGCAGGGATCGCCAGTAGATAAGAGATTATTGCTGCAAATTGTCCCATGCTAGCTTCCAATCCCCACAGTGTACCATAGGCGACAAAGAGGGCAATGATTGAAGCTACAATTGCCTTCACCAGTGCAGGTAGCGAATGTCGTAAGAGCTGCCCATCCTGAGTCACCTGTTTATAGACATAGATAAGGGCAAGGACAGAGAGTGTAACGCCTAAGGAGGTTGCCAATGCTAGTCCACCATGGCGTAAGGGAATGATTAAGGTGAAGTTCAAGAGAATCGTAACAATCACTGATACAATGGTGATCCACATGATCTTACGGTTGAGCTGCATGGCGAAAAGGACACGGTCATAAAAGTCTTTTAAGGGTTGAGCTAGTGCTGCAAGGGCATAGAATTGCAGACCAAATGCAGTTAGTGCCACACTCTTCTCGCCAAACATCCCATATCCAAAGGCCAAACGGATTGTGGGTGCGGCGAACCATACGAGAAACATGGCCACAGGAATAAAAAGAATCAACAAAACATTGGTGGTCTGCTGTACAGTTTGTTTAAACTGGGCTCGATCCTTATCGGTATAGGCTTCAACCAATATAGGATAGACCACTGTGGCAATGGGACCTGCTACAAGACCAAGGGGGAGGAAGTAAAGCTTTTGAGCATAGTTCAGTGCTGCAATAGCGCCTTCTCCCAAGCTGGTGGCTAAGGATTTATCCACTGCCAAATTTAATTGAATGGCGATGCTGGTGATGAATGCTGGAATCCCTAAACGAACCATCTCTTTTAATCCTGGATCATGCCAATTCACCCTAAATTGATAGCGATAGCCAATTTTACGTGAGGCAAAGAGGGGGATGGTTCCTTGAAAAAGACTGGCAATGAGCATCCCAACTGCAACAGCAATAATCCCAATGTCGTCCACAAAGCTGAGAAAGATCAAGAGGGTAACCCCATTAAAGACAATCCAATAGATGGCGGTTACTTTAAAGTGATGGAACCCATTCAAATAAGCATTAAAGGTATCCCCGAGAAATGTAAAAAGCACCATGGGTGTAATAATACGCAGCATCGTTACAGAAAGCTGCTGTACCTCTGGGGGAAAGCCAAACCCAATGAGCGCAATCAATGGTTCAGCAAGTAATTCCATCAACAGGATCGGTACAATAAAAATCAGCAACATAATATGTAAAAAGTTATTCATAAACAGATAAGCTTCTTCTTGATTCTCTCGATATTTCCGCATAAAGATGGGGATAAAGGAAATGGCAAAGGCACCTGTTAGACCCGAAAAAACGATGGTTGGTATGGTCATCGCTAAGCCATAAGCATCGACGGGAGCAGTAGTGCCATAGATGGAACCGATGCTTACCTCTTTTAGAAATCCTAATATTTTGCCTACGATTGTGCCAAGGGTAAAAAGTACCGTAGTTCGTAGAAAAGATCGCTTTGTCATAGTCTAAATCCTCATCCATTCCGAAAGATATTCAAACTGTTGACCATGGATTCATTACTTATCTTTTAAGTGTAACATGTGGCATGTAAATGGCAAGTTACAAAACCATGAGGTTTTTAGCAAACATTGAGAAAAAGGTATTTGCTATCCACAGGATGATTCGTTAAAATTGAGAAAGATATTGTTGTGGGATGTGACTGGGATGGACTCGTTTAAGGTTCTCCATGTAATCGGTGGAGGTGAGTATGGTGGAGCAGAAATCCATGTACTCAACTTATGTAAATCTTTAAGTAGACTAGGCGTGGAACCTGTAATCATCTGCTTTTATCGCCATCGTTTTGCGAAGCAAGCAGAGGAGCTTGGGTTTCAAGTCCATGTATTGGATCAGTTTGGCCGTTTTGACTGGCGCTTATTATCGGAGCTGAGGCGGCTGATTTTTTCGATCGAACCATTCGTGATCCATACCCATGGCGTGAAGGCCAATTTCTTTACCCGTTTAGCTGTTCAGGGTATGGAAGAGAATTTTCCCCTTATTACCACGGTCCATAGTCTCTTGCGATTCGACTATCCCAAGAAGACATCCTATTGGGGGGCTCTCGCGCTAGAGAAGCTAACCCGTCGTTATGTGGACCGGTTCATCGCAATCTCCCATCATATTGCCCAGGACTTAGAAGGGCAAGGTGTTGATCCAAAGAAGATCTCTGTGATCCATCACGGCTTGGATCTAGATTTATTCTCATTAGACCAACGGGAGGAACGGCGTCAGCGCTTACGACAGGAATGGGGTCTGCAGGGAGACGAATTTGTGATAGGAACCATGTCACGTCTAGTAGCAGTGAAGGGAATCGATTCCTTGATTCGTGCAGCCAGCACTTTACTTCCCCAGTTTCCCCAACTTCACATTATCATTGGTGGCGATGGAGATGAGCGGAATGAGTTGCAACGCTTAGCTCAGGAGAGTGGCTATGCAGAAAGAATTCATTTTATCGGTTTCCGAGATGATGTGGCAGATGTGCTGACCAGCTTTGATCTTTTTGTAAGCTGTAGTTTCTCTGAAGGGTTTGGCTTATCTATTCTTGAAGCGATGGCTATGCAGTTACCTGTGGTGACCACTGGTGTGGGGGGGATTATGGACTTTCTCCAGGATAAGAAGAATGGTCGCTTGATTCCTGTGGGCGATCAGGCTGCTCTTGCTGCAGTTCTAACAGAGCTAATTGATCAAGAGGAAGAACGTAGACAGCTAGCACAGCAAGCGCGGCTTGATGTGGAGGAAAAGTATACACTGTTACGCATGGCAGAAGAGACCAAGAATTTATATCTTCAGCTATCTAAAACAATGTGAGAAATGGGATAAAAAAAGAATCACCGAAGCTTCTTCGTGAGCTAAGGTGATTCTTTTTTATATATTCAAGTCCGTGTATTCAAGCTGGTTTTTTTTTCTTCGAGGAGCTGTAGGACTTTTTCATTACTAAGGGCAGCTTTTTCCCGAAATGTACGGAGCTGTTCTAGAAGATGATTTCTCCAATCCTCACGGTGTTCTATGGTATTGAGCAGGAGGGGGAGGAAAGGCTCCAATTGAAGTGTTTCTACACGTCCTGCATTAGGCATCCCCATGGATTCAACGAACCGATCCACTTTCGGATCATAGGAGAGCGTAATAAAGGGGATGGATTGTGCAGCAGCCAGGATCGCAGCGTGAAGTCGCATACCTACCATCATATCTAGCTGGGCGATGCATCCGATCATTTGGCGATAGTTCAATTTTTCATCAATGCAGAAGGCCGGTTCTTTCATGAGATTCACAATATCCTGTGATGCCTGCAGATCGTGGGGATAGTGCATCGGTAAAAAGACGACGTTCCAACCCATGCGTACCACCTCATCAGCGGCATGTGCTAGAACCTCCTTGAAAGCATGCTCATCTTTCCAGTCACGTACGGATATGCCCAATGTTGGTCGACCATTTAGACAGCCATACCGGGTAAATACTTCAGTACCAGCCTCTAGATCATCGGATTGCACGTGAAGTAAAAAAGCAGGATCCGCAGCGACGTGAATCGGTGTTTTCGTGACGCCGTGTTGGAGGAAATCATCCTTGGATTCTGCGTCGCGAACAGTGATTAGATCCACTTGATTTACGATTCGCCGAATGAGCCATTTGTTTGCTTGATGGGAAACAGGTCCAAAACCTTGGGCATAGAGAACCACCGGTTTGCCTAACCATTTGGCGATTTGGATGATCGCCAAATAGTAGAGGGTGCTCCTTGGACTAGAAACATCCTGAAGGAGGCTCCCTCCACCCATGAGCAAGAGGTCGGAGTGCCGGAGTTGCCCAACAATCTCTTTGATACTCCAACGGTTATATGCTGGAAGGTGAAATAAGGCTTCGGTTTCTTTTGGATTGTTGGAGAGTACAGCGAACTGTAGAGCGGGTACTTCTTCAATTAAAGAAGAAGTAATCGCATAGAGAAGGGCATCATCTCCAACGTTATTAAAACCGTAATACCCGGCAATGACAATTCGAAACATGTGTGGAGACCTACTTTCTTCAAACGATACAAATGGTGGCGAAATGCTTTGACATTTATAGTCAAGTATAACAGTTTGTCAGGTTGAAGAAAAGAGAACACCGAAAAGAAGGGGGAAGATTTTTTTACACTTTCCCGTTCAGCCACTCTTTATCATCAGAATTTATTTCAAAAACTCAAACAAATATTTGAATAATAAAATTGTTTGAAAAAATGGGAAAATTAAATACAATGGAACTAGGAATTATTTTTTACAACAATGTCTTGGAGGTGGATTAATGAAAAAACAGGATGTGGAGGAAAGAGTCTGGCTCCGTCACTATCCCCCGGAAATTCCGAAGTCGATCCATTATCCCGAAGTTTCACTGGTCACATTTTTACTGGATTCAGCCCATCGTTTTCCGGATAAAGAAGTGATCTTTTTCATGGGAAAACGGATTCGTTACAAGCAATTATTGGATGCGGTGTACAGATTGGCTCATGCTTTACGAGATCTTGGGATCGAGAAAGGTGATCGAGTAGCTATTATGCTCCCCAATTCTCCACAGGCAGTGATTGCCTACTATGCTACCCTCTTGATTGGCGGTGTAGTGGTTCAGACTAATCCTCTTTATACAGAACGAGAATTGGAACACCAGTTGATTGACTCTGGAACAAAAGTGCTCGTTGCCCTGGATTTGGTCTATCCCCGTATTAAGGCAGTTCGTGAAAAAGCCAATCTGCAGCATGTCATTATTACATCTGTGGGAGACTACCTACCGTTTCCGAAGAATTGGCTCTATCCCTTTGTCCAACGAAAACAGAAGCAAGCTGTGAACCTCGAAGGAGAAGTGATTTTAAAGTGGCATGCTTTATTACAAGCACAGCCCGATACCCCCATTCCACCTGTAGAGATTAATGCCAAAGAAGATCTTGCCTTACTTCAATACACTGGAGGTACTACCGGCTTACCGAAGGGATGTATGCTAACCCATTATAATCTGGTGGCCAATGTGCTTCAGACACGGCATTGGATCTATAAATCAGAGTTTGGGAAGGAACGGGTCCTAGCAGCACTTCCATTTTTCCATGTGTATGGTATGACGACGGTGATGAATCTTACCTTAATGATCGCAGGTTCCATGGTGGTGATACCTCGCTTCCAACCGGAAGAGGTACTGAAGTTAATTGAAAAGGAACGTCCCACCTTATTTCCTGGAGCACCTACCATGTATATTGCGCTCATCAATCACCCGGAGATCCATCAGTATGATCTATCATCGATTTTTGCCTGTATCAGCGGTTCTGCTCCACTCCACTTAGAGGTTCAGCAACGCTTTGAAGAGTTAACGAATGGGAAGATTGTGGAGGGTTATGGCCTTACAGAGAGTTCTCCTGTTACGCATGCTAACTTAATCTGGGGAGAGCGGGTGAATGGTAGCATTGGACTACCATGGCCAGATACAGAAGCAGCGATCATGGATGAAGAGGGGAATTTTTTACCCCCTCGTGCGATTGGTGAGTTAGTTGTTCGTGGTCCCCAGGTGATGAAGGGTTATTGGCAACGGCCAGAGGAGACAGAGATGACTTTACGTGAAGGCTGGCTACTAACTGGAGATATGGGATACATGGATGAAGAAGGGTACTTTTATATCGTAGATCGGAAAAAGGACATGATTATTGCAAGCGGTTACAATATTTATCCCCGTGAGATTGAGGAAATATTATTTGAGCATCCTGCGATTCAGGAAGCTGCGGTGGCTGGTATACCCGATGAATATCGAGGTGAGACAGTAAAGGCTTTCGTCGTTGTGAAGGAAGGAATGACCGTCACGGAAGAAGAGTTAGATCAGTTCTGCCGAGAGAAGCTAGCCTCTTATAAGATTCCGCGTATTTACGAATTTCGTGAGCAATTGCCAAAAACTACTGTAGGGAAAGTATTAAGACGTCAACTGGTTCAAGAGGACCAAGCGAATTAGAGTCCTTTGGACTCTAATACATAGTGGAAACAAGAGAGACAAAGAGGATGATTGACGAATGCCTCTTTTCATAATAGACTTATAGTGAATGAATAGTCATTCACTAATTGATGAAGTGAGGCGTCAAGCATGGAAAAATCAAAGCAGAACAAGTATGACGTGATCATTGATGCAGCAGTCCGCGTAATTGCTGAATCTGGCTACCATAAGGCACAGGTTTCCAAGATCGCAAAAGAGGCGAATGTAGCGGATGGAACCATCTACCTCTACTTTAAGAACAAGGACGATCTTTTGATCTCCATGTTTAATAAAAAGATGGGTCAATTTGTGGATGTGATTCAAGGACGCATTGACCAAGAAACGACGGTGGATGGTAAGTTACGGGCATTGATTGCCACTCATCTTGAGATGCTAAATCGTGATCAAGCGTTAGCAATGGTAACACAATTAGAGCTGCGCCAACCACAAAAAGAGATCCGCGATGAATTAGGAAAGATCGTGAAACGTTATCAGGATGTGATTGCCCAGATTATTGCTGAAGGGGTGGAGACCGGATATTTCCGCCCGGATATTGACCAACGGATGGCTCGTCGGATGATCTTCGGGACTTTAGATGAAACGGTAACAGCTTGGGTGATGAAGGGCTGCAAATATGATATGCGTACGCAGGTAGAACCCCTTCATCAATTGCTGAAATTTGGAATGGTGAGGATGGAATAAAACCAGAAGAGCGAATGGAGGGCGATTATGAATCATCTGCAATTTCGTAAGGAGGAGGGCATCGGCTGGGTTTCGATTAACCACCCTCCAGCCAATGCCTTGAATCGAGCAAGCTTGGAAGAACTGGAGCAGCTTTTTGCACAGATGGAAGAGGATCAATCGATCCGAGCAGTTATTCTCCATGGCGAAGGACGCTTCTTCGCTGCAGGGGCAGATATTAAGGAATTTACTCAGATCGATACCGTAGAAGCGGGTATCGAGATGGCACGGTTGGGGCAGCAACTCTTCAATACAATTGAAGGCTTTAATCGCCCTGTAATCGCTGCCATTCATGGAGCAGCATTAGGTGGAGGACTAGAATTGGCCATGTCCTGCCATATTCGACTGGGAACACCTGAGACGAAACTGGGTTTGCCTGAACTAAATTTAGGTTTAATTCCTGGTTGGGGTGGGACGCAACGTCTACCTCGCCTTGTGGGGAAGGCAAGGGCACTAGAAATGATTTTAACCAGTCGGATCATTGATGGAGAAGAGGGATACCGAATCGGTTTACTCAATCGTCTCGTTACCCAGGATCAATTGTTAGATGAAGCTCTCCATCTCGCTCAAGCGATTTGTGGAAAGAGTAAATTAACGGTGATCAAGGCCTTAGAAGCGGTACGTGAGACGGAGCACTCTTTTCTAGATGAGGGATTGATAAAGGAAGCTGAATTTTTTGGCCAGTCATTTTCATCGAAGGACATGCGTGAAGGCGTCCAAGCATTCTTGGAGAAACGTGCACCCCATTTTGTTGATGAATAAGCTCTAAAATTATCAGATAGTTCCTTCAATTGTGAAAAGGAGGCATTCGCAAATGAACTTCTATGTTTTAATGAAGCAGACCTTTGATACCGAGGAGAAAATCATTCTAAAGGACAGAAAGATTAGTGACGAAGGGGTGGAGTATATTATCAACCCCTATGATGAATATGCGGTGGAGGAAGCGATACGCCTCCGTGAAGCTCATGGCGGTGAGGTGACTGTAATCTCAGTGGGATCTGAACGGGTAGAGAGCTCACTGCGCACTGCCCTTGCCATGGGAGCTGACCGTGCCATCCGTCTTAGCATCGGGGATGATGGAGAGGAGCATGAGCTTGATGAGTACACGGTCTCACAGCTTCTCTATCAGATCCTCAAGGATCAACCTTACCAGCTGATCTTGGCGGGCAATATGGCAGTTGATGATGGCTCTGGCCAGGTGGGTGCTAGGGTAGCAGAACTCCTCGGCATTCCACAGGTCACCACCATCGTGAAGATTGCGATTCAGGGCGATGAAGTAATGGTGGATCGGGATGTGGAAGGAGATACAGAGATTATTGCCACCGCTCTACCTTTGCTAGTGACAGCGCAGCAAGGCCTCAATGAACCGCGCTATCCTTCCCTGCAAGGGATTATGAAAGCAAAGAAGAAGCCCTTGGATGTTCTTACATTAGAAGATCTTGGTGTGACATGGGAAGAGGTGGCAAGTAAAACAAAGAAGGTGGACACCTTCTTACCACCACCTAAACAGGCAGGTCGTATATTAAAAGGGGAACTTCAGGAGCAAGTGAAGGAATTGGTCCATCGCTTGCAGCATGAGGCAAAAGTAATCAGCCTGGATTAATGGCGAGGAAGGAGAGCTGATAAGATGAAAAAGACTGTGGTAACCGTTGCAGAGAAAAAAGGTGAACAGCTACGGCAAGTATCCCTTGAGGCCATTGCAGCAGCCCGCCTTATCGCAGGTGAGGAGGGTAGGATACTCTCTGTTATTCTAGGTGATGCTGATGAGAGCACCCTCAAAGCATTGGCCCAGCATGGTGCTGATGAAATAATACATGTGCAGCATGAAGCACTATCCACATATACCACCGATGCCTATTTTCAAGCGCTAAAGCAAGTGTTGGAGGCACAGAAGCCAGATGCCTTCGTACTCGGACACACTGCGATGGGTAAGGATCTGGCGCCACGTTTAGCCGCTCGTTTTCAACAGGGCTTGATCACAGACTGTATTGGAATCGAGCAGGTAGGTGATGAGATTCAGTATTTAAGACCCATCTATGCAGGAAAAGCCTTTGAAAAGAAAACTTTTCTCACAGAGATTCACGTTGTAACCATTCGCCCCAATAATATTCCAATCCTATCAGCAGATGAAGGACGGAATGTGATGGTACAGCAGTTTGAAGTGGAGATCCACGATCTACGCACCATTGTCCGCGAAGTAATTCAGAAAGCTACCGCAGGAGTGGACTTAGCGGAGGCCAAAATTGTTGTTGCAGGCGGGCGTGGTGTGAAGAGTGCTGAGGGCTTTGCACCGCTGCGGGAGTTAGCTGATTTACTTGGCGGTGCTGTAGGTGCATCAAGAGGTGCTTGTGATGCAGAGTACTGTGATTATTCTCTGCAAATTGGGCAAACTGGTAAGGTAGTCACACCTACCCTGTATATTGCTTGCGGAATTTCTGGCGCGATTCAACACTTAGCTGGTATGAGTAATTCCAAGGTGATCGTGGCGATTAATAAGGATCCGGAGGCTCCCATCTTTCAGGTTGCTGATTATGGGATTGTAGGTGATTTATTTGAGGTGGTTCCTTTATTTACAGAGGAGCTACGGAGCATGCTCTAAAAGGACTTGCGAAACTTCCTCCATTCGAATATAATACCTCATAGGGTATATAAACTCAAAAAAGTACGAAGTGCTTCAGGTTGGAATATTTATCATCTAGGTGATATACTTGGAGTACTCGGACATACACATAAGGAGGAAATAAAATGGCAATTGTGCATGTAAGTGATAATGACTTCCAAACAAATGTGAGCAGCGGTACAGTACTCGTAGACTTCTGGGCTCCATGGTGCGGACCATGTAAAATGATTGCACCAGTATTGGAAGAGATCGATGGCGAAGTTGGTGATCGTTTAAAGATTGCTAAACTAAATGTGGATGAAAATCCAGCTGTTTCTGGTCAATATGGGATCATGAGTATTCCAACATTGATGGTCTTTAAAAATGGCGAGGTTGTTGACAAGATCATTGGCTTCCAACCTAAGGAAGCATTAATGGCTAAATTACAAAAGCATCTATAATCTTGCCGTGAAAAACTGCAAGTAGCAGCTACTGACAGCTATGTTAGTAGCTGTTTTTGTATGAGAAAAGGGGGATGCATTTGGGAGCGCAAACAAAATATTTGCAAGAAAAGCTTAGCTTACTTCCTACGAACCCTGGATGCTACCTCATGAGAGATGCACAGGGGCAGATTATCTATGTAGGTAAGGCAAAGAATTTGCGTAATCGTGTTCGCTCATATTTTACTGGAACTCATGATGGAAAAACACAAAAGTTGGTCAGTGAAATTGTGGACTTTGAATATATCATCACCAAATCTGCAACAGAGGCGTTATTACTGGAATTAAATCTGATTAAGCAGTATTCACCGCAGTACAATATCATGCTGAAGGATGATAAAACCTATCCGTATATTAAGCTCTCCTTAGGTGAACATCCACGTTTGGAGATTACGCGGAAGGTAAACCAGCGAGGAAAGTCTAAATATTATGGCCCATACCCTAATGCAGCAGCAGCACAGCAAACCAAGAAGCTATTGGACCGTCTCTATCCATTGCGAAAGTGTAGAACCATCCCCAATCGGATCTGTCTCTACTATCATCTAGGACAATGTCTAGCACCCTGCGAATATCCTGTGCAACAGGAAAAGTATGATGAGATCGTTCAGCAGATCACCCAATTTCTTAATGGTGGGCATCAAAAGATCCAAGAGGAGCTACGTAAGGAGATGATGGAGGCTGCAGAAGCCCTCCAGTTTGAACGTGCTAAGGAGCTACGAGACCTCATTCAACATATTGAAACAGTGATGGTGAAGCAGACCATTCATCTCCATGATGGAGTAGACCGTGATGTTTTTGGCTTTGTGGTGGATAAAGGTTGGATCTGCATTCAAGTCTTTTTTATTCGTCAGGGCAAAATGATCCAGCGTGAGGTTTCCTTCTTCCCTTCCTACGGTGATGGTAGTGATGAATTTCTCTCCTTTGTCATGCAGTTCTACGATCAGCATGAAGTGCCAAAGGAGATCTTACTCCCAGCCAACATCGAGGTAGATGGACTGCAAGAATTGCTACAAGCAAAGGTACTTGTACCGGTTCGGGGGCAAAAGCGAAGCCTTGTAGAGATGGCACAGGCCAATGCTCATATGGCGCTGGATGAGAAATTTCGTTTACTAACTCGCAATGAGGCTAGAACCACAGAAGCGGTACGTCGTCTTGGCGCACGCTTACAAATAGGTGATTTAAACTGGATTGAAGCGTTTGATAATTCGAATATTCAAGGGACTGACCCGGTCTCTGCCATGGTTGTCTTTGTTGATGGTAAGCCGATGAGGCGGGAATACCGAAAGTACAAGATTAAGCAGGTAGAAGGTCCTAATGATGTGGAGTCCATGCGAGAAGTAATACGCCGCCGCTATACTCGTGTACTTCGTGAAAATTTACCGCTGCCTGATCTCATCCTTGTGGATGGTGGCAAGGGACAGATGAAGGTAGCATGTGATGTGCTGGAGAATGAGCTAGGGTTGTTTATTCCTGTTGGTGGGATGGTTAAAGATGAGAAGCATCAGACTGCACGCTTACTATTTGGTGCAGCGGCAGAAGAGATTGAATTAGATCCTACTTCTGAAGAATTCTTTCTTCTACAAAGGATCCAAGATGAGGTACACCGCTTTGCCATCACCTTCCACCGACAGACACGAAGTAAGAGTATGTTTCAATCTCGCCTCGATGGAATTCCAGGTGTTGGATCAAAAAGAAAGCAGTCTTTATTAAAGCATTTTGGCTCAATTAAAAAAATTCAGACAGCTAGTTTAGAGGAAATTGTGGGGGTAGGGATTCCCCCTAAAGTGGCGGAACTCATCCAGGAGCACCTTAAAAACGAGGAATAGTTGGCAATTTAAACCATTGCATTATCTACCGAAACGATTATATTAATTTAGTGTCAGCAGGATTAGCGACTAGCAAGATGAGATTCAAAATTCCTGCTGATTTATCGTGTAATGTGAAGGGTTAGGTTAAAATTGCATGTTTAGGCCCAAGTTTCTCTTGTTTCGAAGAGAGCAGAAGGGAAATGGCCAATGGGCAAAGCAGGGTAGACATCTCACCTGGAATCATGAATAATGGTAACGATAAGGGAATTGAGGGGTTCCTAAATCCTTACGGAATTGTCAGGTGATGATATGAAGCTTTTGATACGGCGCTTAAAGCCTGTACAGGTCATGGTGGCAGGATATGCTTTTGCCGGTCTTCTATCTACATTATTATTATTGTTACCCATTGCACAAAAACCAGGTGTCAATCTAAGCTTTGTGGATGCGTGGTTCACAGCTACAAGCGCGATTAGTGTAACCGGATTAGCCATTGCCAATACAGCAGAGACCTTCACTTTGTTCGGGCAGATCGTCATACTCTGCACCATTCAAAT
The DNA here is from genome assembly GCF_001049895.1 of Rubeoparvulum massiliense. Taxonomy (GTDB): domain Bacteria; phylum Bacillota; class Bacilli; order Rubeoparvulales; family Rubeoparvulaceae; genus Rubeoparvulum; species Rubeoparvulum massiliense. Next base: position 349,072 of record NZ_CVPE01000003.1, on the reverse strand, counting down.
TGGTGGAATTGGCTTTATGACATTGGGTACTTTCATCTGGGTAATACTAGGACGGAAAGTGGGTCTCCGTAATCGTTTGGTGATTCAATGGGACCAGAATCAAACAGCCCTATCTGGGATGGTCACTCTGATTAAGCGTATTACAGTACTCGCTTTCGTAATTGAGGGAACGGGAGCAGTGATACTGGGTACCTACCTTATGCATGACTATCCTTGGTATCAGGCGTTTTATCTGGGTATTTTCCATGCCGTCTCCGCATTCACTCACGCCGGTTTCGACCTCTTTAGTGCCAGCCTTATTCCATTCCAGAGTGATTTAGTAATCAATGGAACGGTGATGTTGCTGATTATCTTAGGGGGAATTGGATACCCGGTTTTAATCGAATTGATGGACTACCGGAAAGATCGTCATCTTAGCCTTCATAGCAAGCTTTCACTAACCATCTATTTTTCTTTAATGCTCATTGGCTTTATCGTGATTTATCTCGTCGAGGCCGGTCACGCATTTCGTGATTATTCTCTGGGAGATAGTTTGCTGATCTCAATGTTTACTTCGGTTACATCACGAAGCGCAGGGCTCGCAACCATTGATGTCAATCTGTTTATGCTGCCAACGGTGCTATTTATTACGATTCTGATGTTTATTGGGGCATCCCCATCAAGTTGTGGTGGAGGAATACGTACCACAACACTAGCCATTCTAATCTTAACCATCCGAAGCTTTGCACGGGGAGAACAGGAAGTTCGTGTTATGGGACGACAGGTTCATCCTCTTGATGTGAACAAAGCGATTGTGGTTGGAATCACAGCAGTAGGACTCTTTATGACCGGACTACTACTGATGGCTTATTGGGAAGGACAGCGTTTTACCCTAATGCAGATGATGTTTGAAATTAGTTCTGCATTCGGAACATGTGGTCTTTCATTAGGAATTACGAGTCAACTAAGCAGCTTTAGTAAAGTAATCTTAATTTGCCTGATGTTTATTGGACGGATTGGTTTGGGTGCATTGCTACTATTGATTCAACAACAAGATAAAAAAGCAACTTACCATTTTCCGAAAGAACGGGTTATTGTTGGTTAGAATGGTTTGCCACATTTCAATTCCTTGATTTTGCTTTTTAACCAGGAGTACAATAAATATGTTAAAAAGTAAATAGGTGTTAAGGAAGGAGATGTGACAAAAATCGTAAGGTATCTGCTGACAATGGTGGAAGGCAAAATTGATTGGTTGTCTCAGAGTTAGTATGGTAAACTTGTTGTAGACTAGGACGAAGGAGGAAAACCCATGGCAAAAACGACTCACTATTTCAACCGTAAGTTGCATTCGTTACTAGGGGTTATCCCTGTGGGTGCTTTTTTATGTGTGCATTTATTTATTAACTCCGGTGCTTTTGGAGGCCGTGAAGTATTTAATGCACGTGCAGAATTTATGGAAAGCTTGCCATTCTTATTATTCCTTGAAATCTTCTTGATTTTTGTTCCAATCCTTTATCACGGAATCTATGGTTTATTTATCGCTTTCCAAGCAAAAAATAACGTAGGTCGCTTTGGCTTCTTACGTAATGTGAACTTCATGCTTCAACGTGTTACAGGTATCTTCTTGATTATCTGGTTAACATGGCACGTATGGGAAACACGGATGCAAGTAGCTCTTGGTTATGCAGATAACACACAATACTTCGATATCATGAGGGCAATCGTTGCTAACCCAATTTCATTAGCTCTTTATGTTATTGGTCTTTTATCTGCGACATTCCACTTTGCAAATGGATTATCTACATTCTTAATCACTTGGGGTATCACAATCGGTCCCCGTTCACAAAAAATCTTTGGCTATGTATCAGCCATCTTCTTCTTATTAATTTCCACACTTGGAATCATGGCTCTATACGGTTTTGTGGTTAACGCATAAACCCTCTGAGTAAAATTGTGAAAGGGGAGAATACCGTAATGAACAAAAATTCTCGTATCATCGTGGTTGGCGGGGGTCTTGCAGGCCTGATGGCAACCGTGAAAATTGCAGAAGCTGGTATTCCAGTTGATTTGTTTTCTTTAGTACCTGTTAAGCGTTCTCACTCTGCTTGTGCCCAAGGTGGTATTAACGGAGCTGTTAATACCAAGGGTGAAAATGACTCAACATGGATTCACTTTGACGACAGTATCTATGGTGGTGACTTCTTAGCCAACCAACCACAAGTAAAACGCATGTGCGATGCTGCGCCTGGTATTATTCATCTTTTTGACCGTATGGGTGTAATGTTTAACCGTACACCAGAAGGCTTACTTGACTTCCGTCGTTTCGGTGGTACACAGCATCACCGTACTGCATATGCTGGTGCAACAACAGGGCAACAATTACTATATGCAGCTGACGAACAAGTACGTCGTTGGGAAGCTCAAGGCCTCGTAAAGAAATATGAGTACTGGGATTTCTTATCCCTTGTTCAAAATGACGAAGGCCGTGCAATCGGGATCGTAGCACAAGACCTTAAATCCATGGAGATCAAAGCCTTTGCTGGTGACGCTGTCATCATGGCAACAGGTGGTCTTGGAATGATCTTCGGTAAATCTACAAACTCCATCATTAACACAGGTGCTGCTGCATCTACTGTTTATCAACAAGGTGCTAAATACGCCAACGGTGAGTTCATCCAAATTCACCCCACTGCTATCCCTGGCGATGACAAGGTACGCTTGATGTCTGAGTCTGCTCGTGGTGAAGGTGGCCGTGTTTGGACTTATAAAGATGGTAAACCATGGTACTTCCTTGAAGAAAAATATCCTGCCTATGGTAACTTGGTACCTCGTGACATCGCTACACGTGAAATTTTCCACGTCTGCGTTGACTTGAAACTTGGTATCAATGGCGAACGTCGTGTTTATCTTGACCTTTCCCATAAGGATCCAAAGGAATTGGATGTTAAGCTTGGCGGTATCATTGAAATGTATGAAAAATTCGTTGGGGATGACCCACGAAAAGTGCCAATGCAGATCTTCCCTGGTGTTCACTATTCCATGGGTGGTCTCTGGGTTGACATTGAACAATTCACCAGTATCCCTGGCTTGCTAGCTGCCGGTGAATGTGATTATTCTCAACACGGTGCAAACCGTCTTGGTGCGAACTCCTTGCTATCTGCGATCTATGGTGGTATGACAGCTGGTCCTAACGCTGTAGAATACATTAAGAGCCTACCTCGTAGTGCTTCTGAAGAATCTAGCCGTTACTTTGACCAAGCTCTCAAACGTGAGCAAGAAAACTATGGCAAGATCCTCAAGATGGATGGTAAAGAGAACGCATATAAACTCCATCAAGAGTTGGGTAACGTCATGACTGAAAACGTTACGGTTGTACGTGTGAACAAGAACTTGAAGACAGCAGATGAACAGATCCAAGAATTGATGAAACGCTATCAAAATATCAGTATTTCTGATACTTCAAAATGGAGCAACCAAGCTACCATGTTTACACGTCAATTGTGGGATATGATGGTATTGGCTCGTGTTATCACCCTCGGTGCTCTTAATCGTAATGAAAGCCGTGGTTCTCACTACAAACCAGAATTCCCTGATCGTGATGATGCAAACTGGCTAAAGACCACGATCGCTCAATACAACTCTCAAACACATGGTCCAGAGTTATCCTATGAGGAAGTTGATATTTCCTTGATTCCACCACGTAAACGTGACTATACAAAAGCTCACACTGTAGCTAAGAAAGTGGAAGAAGAAGAAGGAGGTCAAAAGAAATGAGCGAAAAGACCATCCATCTGATTATCAAGCGGCAAGCAGATCCTAACTCTCAGCCATATACAGAAGAGTTTAAGATTCCTTACCGTCCTAATATGAATATTATTGGCTGCTTGATGGAGATTCAAAAGAATCCTGTCACAGCTGACGGTAAAGAGACAACACCAGTGGCTTGGGAAAGCGTCTGCTTAGAAGAAGTATGCGGCGCATGCTCCATGGTAATCAATGGCCGCCCACGTCAAGGTTGTTCAACCCTTGTTGACAAGATTCAACAGCCAATTCGACTTGCACCAATGAGCACCTTCCCTATCGTTCGTGACTTAATCGTAGACCGTAGCCGTATGTTTGAATCCTTGAAGAAAGTAAAAGCCTGGGTTCCAATCGACGGTACATGGGATCTCGGACCTGGTCCACGGATGCCAGAAAAGGATCGTCGTTGGGCTTATGAACTTCAAAAATGTATGACTTGCGGATGCTGCTTGGAAGCATGTCCAAACGTAAGCTCCAAGTCCCCATTTATGGGACCAGCTCCATTAAGCCAAGTTCGTCTATTCAACGAACATCCAACAGGCGCTATGCATCGTGAAGAACGGTTGGATGCAATTATGGGTGAAGGTGGTATCACAGACTGTGGTAACTCTCAAAACTGTGTACAAGTATGTCCAAAGGGTATTCCTTTGACAACATCCATCGCTGCATTAAACAATGCAACCACTGCTCATTCCATCCGTCGTTTCTTCAAAAACTAAGTCACATCAACGCAAAGAACAGCCAGTATAGAATATCTGTACTGGCTTTTTCTTGCAAGGAACTGAATGATCATTCATTTTGAAGGGAGTGTTGAAGATGGCTCTGCCGCCATATATCCAGCCAGATCTTCAAACCTGGTTACAAAAATTTCGCTTTTCCACTCGGATTGAACCGCGCTTTTCAGAAACCGATGCGTTCGGACATATCAATAACGTGAGTTATTTTATCTATTTCGAGCAGGGACGACTTGATTATTTTGGTGAGTTAAAGCTCCTTGACCATTGGAGTGGTATGGAGAGAGCGAAAAGCTATCCTGTTGTAGCAGACCTCGCTTGTGATTATTTACAGGAGCTTTTCTTTAACCAAGCGATTTTACTTCAGGTGCGAACAGCATCCATTGGCCGTACCTCCATCGAATTGGAATATGCTCTGATTCGTGAAGCAGATAAGGTACTGATTGCTGCAGGACGAGGGCGTCTCGTTAATATTGATACCATCACCAAAAAGCCTACTCCTTTTTCTTCGGAATTTATTCAGCTCATCCAGTCTTACGAACCAGAATTCTCTTCAGCGATGATTGAATAGATCGAATTTGGTGGTTTGAAAAACAGATCCTCTGATACAACAGACTCATTTTTTAATTGATACAGTTTTAAAAATACTGTAAATATAAGGCTTAAAACGATAAAACAGCATAAAAATATTGTGTCATTTCTTTAACAAATTTCTGTATGAAGTATCATTAAAGTTTGTCAAAGTCTTGAAAAGATGCTTCTGCTGTTTCGGTATAGATCAATCACTTTTTGGCAAGCTAGATCGTGGTGAGGCAAATGTTCTTTCATGGTATACCTGCTCAGTTTGTTCCAGGTGATCTCTATTTATCTCCTCGACGAACGATTCTGAATAAAGGACGCGAGCAACTACAAGATCGCAGGGGGCTCATTCGTCGTTTTGGTTTCGAGCCGGTTCATCTTTTTGAATCTTCGCCAGACTTCCCTGTGAGAGAGTGCGTAAGGAACTGTCTGCGCTATGGCGATGTGATCTTCCTCTTCCGGAGCTTGCCACTTCCCCTCTGGCAGATTAGTCATCATGAGATCGGTGTCCAAACACTGGATTTACAACAAGCAGAGGTAGTCCTTCTTTCTCCTCAGGTGAACGAAAACATGGATTGGCTGAAACAGATCTCTTGTCCTGTACTATATTTACAGTATGGGAAGAGGGGCGAGAATCCTACACCTTATTCAATTTCAGATGCCTAATTCCTTGCAAAAACTGCACCGAAGTGACTCTTTCTACATAGGATAACTTGACGTATCCCTCAACAGTGCACTTGATGAGCCCTAGCAAGGAGGGGTGGCACGATTGAAAGAGACCAATCAAAGAAAGTCGCAATTGTTAACCAACAGGGAACGTGAAGTATTTGAACTGTTAGTACAAGATAAGACGACCCGAGAGATTGCCCAGCAACTCTTTATCAGCGAAAAAACCGTTCGAAATCATATATCGAACGTGATGCAGAAGCTCGGCGTCAAAGGTCGTTCCCAGGCTGTTGTTGAGCTGGTACGTATGGGAGAATTAAAAATTTAGTTACTATGACCCTATCATGTGGATAGGGTGTTTTTTTTGAAAAGCTTCACCGTGTTATAATCATGGTATTGAACTTTATCTCATCCTGTGAACTATGGAAGTGCAATACATATCGTGTTCAACGTGCGCCTACTTTGATAGAAGTGGATGAGGCGATTCAACATGTACTCACGAAGCTGATCATCTATCCTGAACATCATGATCAATATTTAAAAGAGTGTTTAGAGAACTTATCCTACAAAGGTATCGATATTCCGTTATAATGAAGTAAAAGAGATCCAGGAGGAAAAGATGAGCAATATAACAGAAGAAGAAGTGGTAGAATTAGAACGCTTGCTTCGTCATATCAGTGGCATAATCAAACGCAAGGGGCGGGAGATCCTCAATGACTTTCCCATTACTCCTCCACAGTTTATTGCTCTGCAATGGTTGGATGAATTGGGTGATACAACTATCGGGGATCTAAGCAATAAGATGTATTTGGCTTTTAGTACCACTACTGATCTCATCGATCGAATGGAGAAGAATGAATTGGTACAACGAATCCGTGATGAGAAAGATCGACGGGTAGTGCGCATACATCTTTTACCCAAGGGTAATGAAATCATCCATCAGGTTTTACAGGCTCGTCAAGCATATTTGAAAGGGATCCTCCAGCATTTTGATCGAAGTGAGGTAGACCGACTCCAAGTGACACTTACGCAACTATATGAAGAAATGTCGAGGGAATAATAAGCCTCTAGCCAAGAGGCACCACCCATCCTTTTCAAACATATACTGCAGTGCCCATACATGAAGAAGAAAAAGGATGACTTAATATGGAAGGAAAACGAATTGGTATTTTAGATTCTGGCGTGGGAGGTCTAACGGTTGTTCGTGAGGTATTTCGACAGCTGCCGAAGGAGAGGGTTGTTTATTTCGGTGACAATGCCCGCTGTCCCTATGGCCCGCGACCAGGTGATGAAGTGCGTGACTTCACATTACAAATGGCAGAATATCTCTTGCAATATGATCTCAAGATGTTAGTAATCGCTTGTAATACAGCGACTGCACTTGCATTGGACTATGTAAAGGATCGCTTACCTGTTCCAGTCATCGGGGTAATTGGACCTGGTTCACGGGCAGCTATTAAGGCGACGGCTCATGGACGTATTGGGATTATCGGGACCATCAATACCGTTAACAGTGAAGCGTATCCCCAACATATTCACAAGATTAATCCTTCTCACTATGTAAAAAGCTTAGCCTGCCCCACCTTGGTTCCTCTCGTGGAGCAAGGTGGCTATAAGAAGGAGGAGGCATTGGAGGAAGTGCGTACAGCGCTTCAGTCCCTCCAAGGAGAAAATCTGGACACATTGATTCTTGGTTGCACCCATTATCCATTATTACAGCCTGTCATTCATCAGATTATGGGTGAGCAGGTGACGTTGATCGACTCTGCAGAAGAGACTGCTCGAGAGATCAGTACCGTTCTGTATCAACTCAATCAATTGGAAGAGGCTGAACGGAATGATTCCCATCTTTTCTTTACCAGTGGAGACCCGAAGGATTTTGAAGAGATTGCTGTGGATTGGCTAGGAACCTCTGTCATTGTCAAGCATCATCATTTTTGATGCTTGTTTTTTTATGGTCTAAATTGGATAGGGCTCGTATAGATATATAGTACAAACTGTGCTGAGGAGGGTATACTATGCAGCAGAAGCGAAGACTCCTATCCATCATTTTGCTGATCATGCTTGTCACATTATCGGCTTGTGGCTGGACTAGTTCAGGAGGAGATACATCCCTTGATCCACCCCAGATTGACTATACGGTGATGGATCCCATGGGAGATCAAACAGCCAATTCCCCAGATAAGCAAGAAGAACAAACAGGGAACTTGCTGAACCAAGCGAACAAATTAGAGAGTAATATGGTTCAGAGTACGCTCTATCTCCTTGATCAAAATGGTTTCGTTACACCTGTAACGAAAGAGCTTCCATTTTCCGAGTCTGTGGCTCAACAAGTATTAGAGCATATGATTGCAGGTGGCCCAGTAGAGTCGATGATTCCTGTTGGATTTCAGGCATTGCTTCCTGCAGGAACGAAGGTCCAAAGCATTGATATTCAGCAAGGTGTCGCTACCGTGGATTTTTCCAAGGAATTTACCCAGTACGCCCCTGGAGATGAACTCAAGATTCTTCAAGGTATCACATGGGCTCTGACAGAATTTCCTACGGTCAATGAAGTGGTCATCTGGGTAAATGGTGAGCGCTTAGAACAGATGCCTGTAGCTCTGACCCCCATACCAAAGCCGCTAAATCGAGCTATGGGTATAAATGTAGAGATGGGGCGTTATACTACCGTTGGTCACACCATGCCAGTTACCCTTTACTTTACAGCGACCTCTCCGAATGGCGTGGATTATCATGTACCTGTAACACGACTGGTGCAGGGAGAGCAAGATGTGGTCATGGCTACAGTGGTTGAACTGATTAAGGGACCAGATCGCTCTAGTAAGCTAGTCAGTCCCATTCTACCCTCCACCAAGCTGATCCATGCTGAAGTGAATGAAGAGCAGCAGAGCATTGTGGCGAACTTTGATCCTACCATTCTTGGTTGGGGAGAAGAACAAATGATGAGCCGTCAGGTCTATGAAAGCATTGTTTTATCCCTACTGGAAACCACGAGTATGGGTAAGGTGCAGGTATTGGTGAACGGAAGTGCTGATTATGCTACAGATAGCAATCAATCATCCCAATTAGCAGAAAAGCCAATCCGAATCAATCGTATCTCCTTTTAGGATGGGTATTGACGTGGTACAATGAGAAAGCGGTATACGATAAAAAGATTGGAGGGGAACGAGTAGCTCCCCTCTTTTGCCATTCAATGAGTTCTTGTGTACAATGATTTTTATGAAATTGAAGGAGGAATAGCCAATGCGTGTTGATGGACGTGAAGCGGATCAATTGCGAGAAGTAAAGATCGAGCCCAATTATCTCAAACATCCAGAGGGGTCTGCATTAGTTCAATTTGGCGATACGAAAGTGATCTGTACAGCCAGTGTTGAGGAACGTGTCCCACCATTTATGCGGGGAGAAGGTAAGGGCTGGGTTACAGCCGAGTATTCCATGCTACCTCGTGCTACCCAAATCCGTAACGCTCGGGAGTCCACAAGGGGGAAGGTTGGAGGCAGAACCATGGAAATTCAACGTCTTGTGGGACGAGCACTCCGCTCTGTGGTGGATTTAGAAAAGCTCGGGGAACGCACGATCTGGATTGACTGTGATGTGATTCAAGCAGATGGTGGAACACGTACGGCTTCCATTACCGGGGGCTTCGTGGCGATGGTTCTGGCTATTCAGTATCTGATGGATCATGAACTTCTCCGCCAATCTCCTATTACAGATTCTTTGGCAGCGATTAGTGTAGGCGTTGTTCAAGGTGTTCCTATGCTGGACTTATGTTATGAAGAAGACTCCCATGCGAAAGTGGATATGAATGTGGTCATGACAGGGAATGGCAAATTTGTTGAGCTGCAAGGAACTGGCGAGGAGTCACCATTCTCCACGGAAGAATTGACACAATTAATCCAACTTGCTCGTAAAGGGATTGCCACCTGTATGGAAGCACAGCGGAAGGCATTAGGCGATGCTGTTAGCTTAATCAGAACCACTGAGTCAGCTTCGAAAGAAATAGAACAGGACAAGGTACAGCGGGAGGAAAGATAGACGATGGAGAGTAGAGAATCATTTATGACCCTTGTGCTAGCAACTGCAAACCAAGGGAAGGTAGAGGAGCTTCGGGAGATGGTGAAGCCATTTCATTTAGAGGTGAAGAGCCTTGCCGATTATCCAGAAATTCCTGAGGTTGAGGAAGATGGAACAACCTTTTATGAAAATGCACTAAAAAAAGCAAAAACGATTGCTGATCTTTTGCACCTGCCAGTGCTGGCTGATGACTCGGGGTTAGAGGTGGATGCTCTTCAAGGGGAACCAGGGGTCTATTCTGCTCGTTACGCTGGCGAGCATGGAAATCATACAGCCAATAATCTTAAGCTCCTGCAAGCACTTCAGAATATTCAGTGGGAGCAACGGACTGCACGCTTTCGCTCGGTGCTCATTCTCATCCTGCCAGGTGAGGAACCCATTGTAGCAGAGGGGAAATGCGAAGGCTGGATTACCAATGAGATTCATGGTAGTGGAGGCTTTGGCTATGATCCACTCTTCTATGTGGAAGAGTATGGCAAAACATTGGCTGAAGTAACCATGGAGGAGAAGAATCGAATCAGTCATCGCGGGAAAGCAATGAGGGCGATGCTACAGCATATCGAGCGCCTAAAGAGGTGAGAGTATGACGGAACTGGTCATCGTCAGTGATACACATGGGAGAATAGCAAACTGGCATAATCTATATAACGCCTATCCTCATCATCTGATTCTACATGCAGGTGACCACGAACAAAATGTAATGGAAGGGATACCAGATGGAGCGGAACGTATCAAGGCAGTACGGGGAAACTGTGACTTGGAAAGTTCCTTACCAACAGAGCGATGCTTTGCTTGGAGTGGCTACCAATTGATGTTGGTTCATGGCCATCTTCACCACGTGAAACACTCTTTACTTCCATTATTCTATCGAGGAAAAGAAAAAGGAGTACAAGTGATTGTTTTTGGCCATACCCATCAACCCTTGGTGGAGGTCATGGATGGCATTCTCTTTATCAATCCTGGAAGCTTGGTGAAGCCTCGTGGTGTACCACAAGGTAGCTATGCAATGTTGTCCATTGAAAAAGGACGCTGGTCAGTGAAGTATTTGACTGATCAGCATCAACCAGTGGCTGCATGGGGAATGAATGGTATCATTCAGGATGATTTATTCATAACAGGATAAGCAAACCTATGATGGCAATATACTGTGGGATATTGACGTGCTTAAGCTCCCCGATTATAATAAGAACTGTCGCCTTTTAATCTATTGTCTCAGTAGCTCAGCTGGATAGAGCAACGGCCTTCTAAGCCGTCGGTCGGGGGTTCGAATCCCTCCTGAGACGCCAGTTCAGTCATCATAGGGCATTGCCGATTCGGGTAGTGCCTTTTTTATATTCATAAGTGCCACGATACATATCATCTTAAACAGAAATGAGTTGACATGATGCAAACCCATGAAAAAGTAATTCCCTTTCCAATGGAGCGGGTCTATGAAGCGACATTGGAAAAAGTGATCGCTCTCTTTCATGCAGAAGAGTATCAGGCCTTGCTCAGCCACGCAGAATATATCCTGAATGATCGTTTGGATTGGTCCATTGTTCGTATCTATATGGCTTCCTTAATTCAGCTAGAGCGGTATGATCAACTCTTTACATTTCTCCGAGAATTGCTGAAGGATGACCAATTAAGCGAAGAGCAGAGACTCGAATGTGAACAGCTCTTACGTCTACAGGAAGATAGTCTGTTATATGTTTCAGATGATTTAGCGATGGATGCTCCCACTTTTGCCCTCACTGAACAGCAGAATATACGGCAACGGTTTGTGGAAGATGAAGAGTTTCGTACGCGTATTCTCACACAATTACAGAGTGAATCTGGTACCAAACGACTTCAAGCTCTAGAAGCCTGCCAATATTCTCCTTATGATAACGAGATGGAAGCATTACTAATATCCTGCTTAGAAGATCCTTCCGAGGAACCACTAGCGAAGGCTTTTATCCTTCAATTGCTCCGACGTTGGGAAAGAACTGGTTCTTGTCGAATTGGGACAGCAGCTGGGATCGTCGAAATTCCTATTGCATCTGTGCCGCGAGATGAGACGGATCTTAATGATGAGGAACAGCGTATTTTGCGTAAAACGGTGAAGCTGTTAGAGCAGGAGGCTCCTCACCTCTTGCCAGCAGTTCGTCCAACTTGGATCATGTTCCTGATCTTTAGTCTTCCAGTGAAGCGAGATTATCGGAGAATCGATGCTTGGGCCCAAACATTGGCCGCCTATTGTCAATATTTGCATGGCATTGATCAGTACAAGGATTCCACAGCACTTGATGCAGATCCAGATCTTCTCTATCTAATGGATAAGATTATGCAACATCCTTTTGCACCAATTGTGTTACAGGATTAAATGACAGTTGAACAGGCTAAAATGAAAGTAGTTCACTTGAAATGAGTTTGGCTTATGGTATAATGTAATGGTTATTATGTCAAAATGGACTCGGTGTGCTTATTGGAATACATAGCTAGACGATATTGGCTGCCATAGCGCCTGATGAATGATAGGCTTGTAGGAGGAGAATACTATGAACGTTACCATTGAAAACAAAGAGAAAAATCAAGTTACACTAAAAGTAGAAGTAGAACCAGAACGTTTTCAAACTGCATTAGATCAAGCGTTTAAGAAGGTAGTGAAAAAGGTTTCCGTACCTGGATTCCGTAAAGGTAAAGTGCCTCGTAAAATTTTTGAACAACGTTTTGGTGTAGAATCACTATATCAAGATGCACTTGATATTCTACTACCTGATGCATACTCCGAAGCTGTTGAGCAATCAGGCATCGAACCAGTTGATCGTCCAGAGATCAATCTAGACAATATCAATCATGAAGAGCCTCTTGTCTTTACTGCTGTTGTCACTGTGAAGCCAGAGCTACAGCTAGGTCAATACAAGGAACTAGAGCTTGAAGCCAAAGACTTCAGTGTGAAGGATGAGGATATCGAGCATGAACTACATCATATGCAAGAGCAACATGCAACCCTCATTGTCATCGAAGATGGTGAGATTGAAAAGGGTGATATGGCCCGTTTTGATTTTGCTGGTTACAAGGGCGATGAAGCATTTGAAGGTGGTACAGCTACTGATTACACCTTGGAGATCGGTTCTGGACAATTCATCCCTGGCTTTGAGGAACAAATGATCGGGATGAAAGTAAATGAAGAACGCGATATTAATGTGACCTTCCCAGAAGATTACCATGCTGAAGAGCTTGCAGGTCAACCTGTTGTATTCAAGGTAAAGGTCCATGAGATCAAGCGGAAACAGTTTCCCGCTCTTGATGATGAGTTCGCAAAGGATGTAAGTGAATTCGATACCCTCGAGGAATTGAAGGCCGATCTTCGTAAGGAACTTGAAGAACGTGCTGCAGAGGATGAACTCAACTACAAGCGAGACACCTTGCTGGAGAAGGCTGCTGAGAATGCAACGCTTGAGATTCCAGATGTAATGATTGAACATGAAATTGATCATATGCTAGAAGATTTCAATCGTCAGTTGCAAATGCAAGGTATCAGCTTAGACCAGTACTATAAATTTACTGGAACTGATGAAGAGCAGATCCGTGAACAGTTCAAGGCTGACGCTGAGAAGCGTGTTCGCATCTCCTTAACATTAGAAGCCATTGTGAAAACAGAAAATATCGAAGTGACTGATGAAGAAGTGCAAGAAGAACTCAAGAAGCTAGCAGAGACCTATAATCGTAGCGTCGAAGAGATTCTTTCTATCTTTACTATGCAGGGTAGCGGTTTAGGTACCATTACTGAAGATTTGAAACGGAGAAAAGCAATCGATCTCTTAGTGGAAACAGCTAAAACAGTTGCATAATTACAGAAGTTTGCATACATTAATTATAAAGAAACAAGGCACGATGGTTCGTGCCTTGTTTTTCAACAAAATTGTAAAGGAGGCGTGGCGATGAGCCAAGTCCAAAATAGTCAACCAATGATGAACTTGGTACCGATGGTTGTGGAACAAACAAACCGAGGAGAACGAGCCTATGACATCTATTCTCGGTTATTAAAGGATCGAATTATCTTCATTGGTACTCCCATTGATGATATGGTGGCCAACCTAGTTGTTGCACAGTTGTTGTTCCTGGAAGCGGAAGACCCTGAGCGGGATATCCATCTATACATAAATTCGCCTGGAGGCTCCATTACAGCAGGCATGGCAATCTATGATACGATGCAGTACATAAAATCAGATGTCTCTACCATATGCGTGGGAATGGCAGCATCCATGGGTGCTTTTTTACTTGCAGCTGGAGCCAAAGGTAAACGGTATGCATTACCCAACAGTGAAGTGATGATCCATCAACCCTTAGGTGGCGTACGAGGACAAGCGGCTGATATTAAGATCCATGCAGACTGGATCATCCGGACGAAGGAGAAAATGAATCATATTCTTGCAGCTCGTACGGGTCAGCCCTTGGAGCGGATTGAACGGGATACCGATCGGGATAACTTTATGAGCGCAGAGGAAGCAGAAGCGTATGGCCTTATCGACAAGGTGATTACCCGCAAAGCTGACCAAATAAAGGGGTGAATCGAAGCTCATGTTTAAATTTAATGATGAAAAAGGGCAACTAAAGTGCTCGTTTTGCGGCAAGACACAGGATCAGGTACGTAAGTTAGTAGCTGGTCCAGGCGTCTACATCTGTGATGAATGTATCGAATTATGCAATGAAATCATTGAGGAAGAATTAGGGACAGAAGAGGAGTTTGAGCTTCAAGAGATCCCGAAGCCTTACGATATTCGGAAGCATCTTGATCAATATGTTATTGGTCAGGATCAAGCGAAAAAGACCTTGTCAGTAGCTGTCTACAATCATTATAAACGGATCAATGCAGGACAAAAGAGCGAGGATGTCGAGCTCTCCAAGAGTAATATTTTGCTTCTTGGTCCTACTGGTAGCGGTAAGACACTCCTAGCCCAAACATTAGCACGTATCATCAATGTTCCATTTGCTATTGCTGATGCTACCTCGCTCACGGAGGCAGGGTATGTGGGAGAAGATGTGGAGAATATCCTGCTCAAGCTGATCCAATCGGCTGACTACGATGTCGAGAAGGCTGAGCGTGGAATCATCTATATCGACGAGGTGGATAAAGTGGCTCGTAAATCAGAGAATCCTTCTATTACAAGGGATGTTTCTGGTGAAGGGGTACAGCAGGCACTTCTAAAAATCTTGGAGGGTACAGTAGCCAGTGTTCCGCCTCAAGGTGGACGTAAGCATCCCCATCAAGAATTTATTCAGATTGATACCACGAATATTCTCTTCATCGTTGGCGGTGCCTTCGATGGCATCGACCAGATTATAAAACGTCGGATTGGGAAGAAAGTGATCGGCTTCGGTTCCGATGCAACCACAACCAATCTTTCTCATGGAGAGATATTAAGTAAGGTGATGCCAGAGGATCTATTGCGATATGGATTGATTCCTGAATTTGTGGGACGAGTACCTGTCATCTCTACACTAACTCCTCTCGACGAAGAGGCCTTGATTCGTATCCTAACAGAACCGAAGAATGCCTTAGTGAAACAGTATCAAAAGCTACTGGATCTAGATAATGTTGAGCTTCAATTCGATGATGGTGCATTAAAGGCCATTGCAGAAGAAGCGATTACACGCAAGACCGGTGCCCGTGGGTTACGCGCTATCATTGAAGGGATCATGCTAGAGATCATGTATGAATTACCTTCTCGTGATGATGTGAAGACCTGTATCATTACGGAGGCTTGTGCGCGGCATAAGGAAGCTCCAACCCTATTAAATGCAGAGGGTCAGCCCATGCAATTCGATAAAGAGAGCGCATAATAGAGGTTGAACCATAATTGAAGAAGTAAAAGGGAAGGTTGAATTTTACAACCTTCCCTTTTTAGATCTATAAACCTGAATCTTCTCGGCAATACTGTTAAAAGAATATGGTTTTAAGGAGGGGTTTAGGTGACTCAGTTCTTTGTGTTGATTAATATGATTTTCACCATCGTAATCGGTGTGTATTTTTGGAACCTATTAAAAAATCAGCGCACCACCAAAACAACAGTGGATCGTGAGACCAGAAAGGAATTGGTACAATTACAAAAGATGCGCTCGATCCAGCTTTCCGAGCCATTAGCAGAGAAAACACGTCCGCGTACCTTTCATGAAATCGTGGGTCAGGAGGATGGAATCAAGGCTTTACGAGCAGCTCTCTGCGGTCCCAATCCTCAGCATGTGTTGATCTATGGTCCACCTGGTGTAGGTAAGACAGCTGCAGCCCGTGTGGTTCTAGAGGAGGCAAAGAAGAGTCCCTACTCACCTTTCCAGGAAGAGGCGAAGTTTGTAGAATTAGATGCAACAACAGCCCGCTTTGATGAGCGAGGGATCGCTGACCCTCTCATCGGATCTGTTCATGATCCCATTTATCAAGGTGCAGGGGCGATGGGACAAGCAGGGATTCCTCAGCCAAAACCTGGAGCCGTTACCAAGGCCCATGGCGGCATTCTCTTTATCGATGAAATTGGTGAACTCCATCCGATTCAGATGAATAAGCTATTAAAGGTCTTGGAGGATCGAAAAGTAATCCTTGAGAGTGCTTACTATAGCGAAGAGAATCCTCAGATCCCTCGTCACATTCATGATATCTTTCAGAATGGATTGCCAGCAGATTTTCGCCTTGTGGGAGCTACTACACGAACACCTGATGAGATCCCTCCTGCCATTCGTTCACGTTGCATGGAGATCTTTTTTCGCCCACTGTATGCCAAGGAGATTGATCAAATCACAGAGCAAGCCTTAGAACGGATCCAGTTCAGCGCAGAGGAGGGAGCATTAGCCATTATCTCTCAATATGCTCATAATGGACGGGAGGCTATCAATGTATTACAGCTTGCAGGAGGGGTGGCGTTGACAGAGAATCGCAATGAGATCCTCTGTAGCGATATTGAATGGGTGGTCCATAGTAGTCAAAAGCTTCCCCGTTATGAGCAAAAGATTAACCACGAAGCAAAGATGGGGATCGTAAATGGCTTGGCTGTTTATGGTCCAAATATGGGGGCGATTTTAGAGGTTGAGGCGATTGCCATTCCTGTTAAGGAAGGGACAGGTCGGGTAGAGGTTACTGGTGTCGTGGAGGAAGAGACGATCGGCGCTGGAGCACGTAAGCTCCGGAGAAAAAGTATGGCGCGGGGAAGTCTCGATAATGTTTTAACCGTGATCCGTCAACTTGGTCTTACACCAGCCAATTACGATATTCATCTCAACTTTACTGGTGGGATGCCGATTGATGGACCTTCGGCAGGAATTACCATGGTCACGGCCATTTATTCAGCAATTCAACAGATTCCAGTCAGTCCTTTGCTAGCCATGACAGGTGAAGTAAGTATTCATGGGCAAGTGAAGCCAGTAGGGGGAATCATCGCCAAGGTGGAGGCGGCAAGGCGCGCTGGTGCTCGGAAAGTACTAATCCCTAAAGAGAATTATCAAACGATTTTTCAAACATGGAGCGATATTGAAGTGCTCCCCGTCAGTCGAATCGATGAAGTGATTCATCACTCCTGTGGAGAAGCTCTGGAAAAAGTGGTGATTCCACCACGGGTAGAGATTATCAGTGTTTCACCATCCATCCATCCGTGAGCCTTAACATTGGAAAAGATTAGACAAGATCCAGGGGTTAAGATACAATGAATACAGCATCGAGAAGCGATAAAGAAAAGATAAAAAAGTTTCGGGAGATACCTGTAGGAACGAGCTCAAACGGAGGTGCGTTACATGGAAATTCAGGCAGAGCAAAGAACGATACCTCTCTTGCCTCTACGTGGGTTACTTGTATTTCCCACCATGGTGCTACACCTTGATGTGGGACGTGAAAAGTCCATTTCTGCATTAGAAGAAGCGATGGTGGTTGACAAGCGAATCCTATTAGCAACGCAGGAAGATGTGGAGATAGAAGAACCAACGGAACAAGAGATTTTTCGAGTGGGGACCGTAGCAGAAGTGAAACAGATGTTGAAGCTTCCTAATGGTACCATTCGTGTGTTAGTAGAAGGCTTATATCGTGCACAGATTGTTCAATATGTGCAACATGAACCCTTCTATAAAGTGGAGAGCATTCTCCTTGAAGATGTGGAAGATGATAATCCTGAATTAACAGCGATGACAAGAATGGCTGTGAAGCAATTCGAGCAGTATATTAAGCTATCTAAGAAGATCTCAACAGAGACACTCAGCACGATTCAGGATATTGAAGAACCTGGACGCTTAGCTGATATTATCTCTTCTCACCTTCCCTTAAAATTGCAGGAGAAGCAGACGATTCTTGAATTAAATGATGTGAATGAACGTTTACAGCAGCTTCTCGTCTACTTGAATAATGAGACCGAGGTACTAGAACTAGAAAAGCGGATCGGCTCTCGCGTGAAAAAACAGATGGAAAAAACGCAGAAAGAGTACTATTTGCGAGAACAAATGAGAGCCATTCAAAAAGAACTCGGTGAAAAAGAAGGCCGAAACGGCGATGTTGATAAATTACGGGAGCAGCTCTCTGAAGCAGCTCTACCTGATCATGTTCGTGAGGCTGCCGAGAAGGAATTGGATCGTTTGGATAAAATGCCAGCTTCTTCTGCGGAAAGCAGTGTCATTCGTACTTATATCGAGTGGCTTCTTCAGCTTCCTTGGCAGAAGCGGACAGAGGATCATTTGGACATTCACCATGCAGCAGAAATTCTCGATGCAGATCATTACGGTTTAGAGAAACCAAAAGAACGAGTGCTAGAATACTTGGCCGTTCAACAGATTGTGGAACGGATGAAGGGTCCCATCCTCTGCTTTGTGGGTCCTCCCGGTGTGGGGAAAACATCGTTGGCGAAATCCATCGCGCGTGCGTTGGGACGTAAATTCGTCCGTGTTTCCTTAGGGGGTGTACGAGATGAGGCAGAGATCCGTGGGCATCGGCGGACCTATGTAGGTGCCATGCCAGGCCGAATCATCCAAGGTATGAAAACAGCGGGAACCGTAAATCCTGTCTTTCTTTTAGATGAAATTGATAAGATGTCCCATGATTTCCGTGGAGATCCTGCTTCTGCTTTATTAGAGGTGCTGGACCCAGAACAGAACAAGAATTTTAGTGATCATTATATTGAGTTGACCTATGATCTATCCAATGTCATGTTTATTGCAACTGCCAATGTGATCCATGAAATTCCTCAGCCCTTATTAGATCGGATGGAAGTGATCCATATCTCTGGATATACGGAGCAGGAAAAGCTGAGGATCGCAGAGGATTACTTAATTCCTAAGCAATTGAAGGCTCATGGTCTAGGTAAGGATAAACTGCAAATTCGTGAGGAATCCTTGAAGAAAGTGATTCAAGAATATACCCGTGAAGCTGGCGTTCGTAACCTAGAGCGGGAAATCGCAGCCATTTGCCGTAAAGCAGCGAAAGCGGTGGTTGCGAAAGAGAAGAAGCGCGTCGTGGTTACGCCAAAGATCTTGGAGGATTTTCTAGGCAAGCCTCGCTTTCGTTATGGGATGGCAGAGCAGGAGGATCAGGTAGGGGCTGTGACAGGCCTTGCTTGGACTCAGGTTGGTGGCGATACATTAACGGTGGAAGTAAGTGTACTACCTGGTAAAGGTAAATTAATCTTAACCGGTCAGCTAGGCGATGTAATGAAGGAGTCTGCGCAGGCTGCTTTTAGCTATGTACGATCCCGCTCCGAGGCATTAGGCATCGATCCAGAATTCCATGAAAAATACGATGTACATATTCACGTGCCTGAAGGAGCGATCCCCAAGGATGGACCATCGGCTGGGATCACGATGGCTACTGCATTAGTCTCTGCATTAACCGATCACCCGGTTCATCGGGAAGTGGGGATGACAGGAGAGATTACCTTGCGTGGTCGGGTATTACCCATTGGTGGTTTAAAGGAAAAATCATTAGCAGCTCATCGCGCTGGATTAACCACCATTGTGATTCCGCGGGAGAATGAGAAGGACCTTGATGATTTGCCAGAGAGTGTTCGGAAGGAACTAAAATTTATTCCTGTCGAGCATCTTGATCAAGTGTTAGAAGTGGCACTGGTGAAGGAGAAGATGCAAGCGTGATAAAGATTACCGATGCAGAACTCATCATCAGTGCAGTGAAGGAATCCCAATACCCTGGTGGTCAGCTACCTGAGCTGGCCATCGTGGGACGATCTAATGTGGGGAAATCTTCATTTATTAATGCCATGCTACAGCGTAAGAAGTTAGCTCGTGCCAGTGCTAAGCCAGGTAAGACGCGTACGCTCAACTTCTATCGCATTAACCAACGCTTCTTCTTTGTAGATCTTCCAGGCTATGGATATGCCCAGGTTTCCCAAGAGGAGAAGCAGAAGTGGGCTCAATTTATTGAGGCCTATCTTAGCCAACGTGAACATCTCATTGGTGTCATTCAAGTGGTCGATCTTCGTCATCCCCCTTCGAAGGATGATATCGTGATGTTCGACTGGTTACAAGCGATGGAAGTACCCACCATTGTAGTAGCGACGAAGGCAGATAAGCTCCCACGTAGTAAACTACAACAGCACCAGAAGGTGATCCGTGAGACACTGGAGATGAAAAAGGAGACGCCTCTCCTGCTCTTCTCTGCGGAGACAGGATCAGGAAGAGAGGAAGCGTGGTCAATCATTGAGTCCTTCCTAGGTGAGGTTTAATACCTTTCCTATAAAGATGAGGGTGACAACGTAGGCTGCTTTAAGCAGTCCTGCGAGTCACCCTCTTTTTGTTAATGTGAATCATATTAACGATCCATATCATGAAGCTTTGCCTGTGTTGATGCACTAGGGATCAATCGTTTCTTCAGCAATCGTTCCAAGGGAATCTCAGCAAGGATCATCCCAGTAAGGATCAGAACCATTCCCCAAAGTTGATTCCCCATGAGAATTTCTCCTGCAGCAAGGACACCGGTCAAGGCAGCGAAGACAGGTTCAGTGGCGTAGATAAGTGCAACCCGTGTAGGCGAGGTCCACTTCTGAAACTCTGTCTGGACGAAATAGGCTAATGCTGTACAGAACAAGCTAGTAATGAGCAGGGCAAACCAGAGATAGGGCTCAGTCAGCGTCGATAGGGAAAAGGTGATTTGGAGTGCAGACTCCTCTACTCCACCGATAGCTAAGAGACCACCTATGAGCCAGTTCATGATGGAGACGGTGGTAATCTGTACAAAGGCTAAGGGCATGGAAGGAAACTGCATGGTATAGCGTCCTGTGAGAACAATATGCATGGCAAAAGCAATGGCACAGAGAAATACGAGAAAGTCCCCCTTTTCAATAGCGAGCGAGCCATTTAAGGTGAGAAGATAGAGACCACCTGTAGCTAAGAGAACCCCTACCATGGCTTGTGGTTTAATGCGCTGCTTGCTTAGGAGGAAGGCAAAGATAGGAACAAGAACCACACTGAGGCCAGTAATGAATCCTGCCTTTGATGAGGTGGTATAGAGTAGACCCCAGGTTTGAAGGAAGTAACCAGCAAATAACCAGATACCAAGGAAAATGCCAGTGCGCCATAATCGACCATTCATTTGTGTAAGCTGATGGGGATAGAAGAGACGAATAATGAAGAGTAAAAAGAGTGCACCCATGGCAAAACGAATTCCATTAAAGGCTAAAGGAGGTAGTAGATCTACTGCACGTTGCACCACAACAAAGGTCGATCCCCAAACCATTGCAACAAAAAGTAGTGCTAAGTCCGCTACTAGTGATTTTTTCATCATGTACCGCTCCGTTTCGATCTCAATAATATTCTAATTATATCCCACATGGAGCGGTTGGTTAAGCAGAATCTTGATCT
The DNA here is from genome assembly GCF_001049895.1 of Rubeoparvulum massiliense. GTDB lineage: Bacteria > Bacillota > Bacilli > Rubeoparvulales > Rubeoparvulaceae > Rubeoparvulum > Rubeoparvulum massiliense. The sequence goes on along the minus strand of NZ_CVPE01000003.1, from coordinate 327,434 downwards.
CAGCGTCGTAAGATTCGGCGTTCGATATAGCTCACCCCTTGATACATGATGGTAGCAAATAGACCGATGAGTAATAGGCTCAACATCACGAGGGTCAAATTGAAGACCTGAAAGCCATAGATCATCAGGTAGCCCAAGCCTGCCTTCGAAACCAAAAATTCACCCACAATGACGCCTACCCATGCCAAGCCTACATTCACTTTCAGTGTGGCGATAATACTTGAAAGAGAGGCAGGCCAGACGATTTTACTAAAGCTTTGTCTTTTCGTAGCGCCAAAGCTCCGGGCTAGCTTAAGGTAATTCTCATCCACTTCCTGAAAACTACTATAGACTACAATAATGGTTACAATAATGGAGATGGCGATGGCCATGGTAATAATGGCGATGTAACCACCACCAAAAGCAACGATGAAGAGGGGGCCTAGTGCAACCTTGGGTAAGCCATTGAGAACCACGATGTACGGATCAAGCACCTTGGAGAGAAAAGGCGAGAACCAGATCAGGATGGCTACCAATGTTCCAAGGATGGTTCCAAGTAAGAAACCGACAATGGTCTCTAGGATGGTGATGATTGCGTGGCGGTAGATTTCACCAGTGCTAATCATCTCAAGGAAGAGTAAGAAGATCTTTTTTGGAGAGCTAAAGAGCAGGGGATTGATCCAATGGAGGGAGGATGCCACCTCCCATAAACCCAGGAGGAGAAGCAATAATGTAAGCTGAGAAAATTTGATCAACCAGTATTCTCGTCGAAGCTGGCGTAAATATTGGCGATGCTCTTCATTTTCACCCACTACTTGAAATTGCTTTAGCAATTTACTCATATCGTCGTAGCTCCTTCCAGATTTCTTCAAAGTAGTGTTGGAAAATGGGAAATTGACGTACTGCGAAAGGAGAAGCTTCTCGGAGTTCTGGAGGTATAGAAAGCTCATGAATCAATGTGCCTGGATTGGCGGAGAGCAGGAAAATACGATCGCTCATGGCAATAGCTTCGCCAATATCGTGTGTAACTAAGATGCCTGTTTTTTGATGGCGTTTCAAGGTGCATTTCACCAATTCCTCTAATTGAATCTTGGTCTGATAATCTAAGGCAGAGAAGGGTTCATCGAGAAGAAGGACCTCCGGTTGAATAGCCAATGTACGGACGAAGGCGACACGTTGTCGCATTCCTCCCGAAAGCTGATCAGGATAAGCATCCTTATAGTCAAGTAGACCGATCTCTTCGAGGAGATGGAGAGCTGCTTCTCGATTCTCCATTTGATCACGTTTTTGAATCTCTAATCCTAAATAAAGATTCTTTTCCACCGTTCGCCACTTTAAGAGGTAATCCTGTTGAAGCATATAGCCCACCTGTGGGCGTTCCTCCACATTTGAGCCTTTTCCAATCTGAATCCTACCTGATGAGGGGTGGATGAGACCAGCGATGAGCGAAAGGATGGTACTCTTTCCACACCCACTCGGTCCGACAAGGGAGACAAACTCACCTTCATGAATTATAAAGGAGATATTATGGATCGCTTGAACTACGCGGTGGCGGGTGATGTATTGTTTACTTACTTGCTTCAATTGAATGAGGGGTGTAGAAAACATGATTTTCACCTGCCTTGTTCCATAGCAGCTTTGGCAAATTGCGTATTGATGATCAATTCATAAGGTACTTTTTTGGGTAACTCTCCTGCGAGCTCCATCACCTCTTCAAGATGATGATATTCCGTTTCATCAATAATCGGATCCGTGGCCCAGGAACCTTGATTTTTATAACGCTCCAGTACCTTGATTAATAATTCTTGTTCAATATCTGGAAAAGCAGGCTGAATGACCTGAGCTAGCTCTTCAATGGAGTGTTCATTGACCCAGATCTGAGCACGATAGATGGCATTGGTGAATTGTTGAACCACCGTTGGATTTTGCTCAATCATACTCGCTTTTGTAATATAGACGGTATACGGGAGATTTCCACTACTTTCACCGAATGATGCGACCACATGTCCATGGCCCTCCAACTCAATTTTGGAAGCAACTGGTTCAAAGAGCTGAGCAAATTCACCTGTTCCTGAGATAAAAGCGGTGCCTAGATTGGCAAAATCAATATTTTGGATGATCTCCAGATCCTCATGGGGAACTAAGCCCTGTACGTGTTGTACGTACTCACTTACCATTTGGGGCATTCCCCCCTTACGCTGTCCCAGGAGCACACGTCCTCTGAGCATTTCCCATTGAAAGTTTTCAATGGGTTCTCGGGAAACGAGAAAGGTTCCATCAGTTTGGGTGAGCTGGGCAAAATTGATGGCTAAGTCGGAAGCCTCCTGCTGTGCGACATAGATGGTTGTTTCCGTACCGACAAGGATGATATCTGCTTCGCCGCTCAACAAAGCAGTCATAGTTTTATCCCCACCAAAAGCGGTGGTTAATTGAACATCTAGCCCCTCTTCCTTAAAGAACCCCAACTCTAATGCCACATATTGTGGAGCATAAAATAAGGAATGGGTCACTTCAAACAAGCGAACAGGAATGGGCTCGTCGCCTTCCCCTGAGCTATTTGTTTGACATCCTGCCAAGAGAAGTGTAAAACAAAGTAGGAAAGCTATTAAACGCAGTCTCATCTGATCAACCTCCCTCTTGTATGACTACTGATTAACCTATGCCCTCTCGTGACAATTTGTTCACAAATGCTGTCAAGAAGATACAGGAAGCATGTTATAATAAGGGCGATATTATGATCAGTTACTGCCTTATTCATAGAAAAAAAGGGAGGATATGGGGTGGTGATTCCATGCATGTAATGGTTGTAGGTCTCAATTATCGTACAGCGCCTGTGGAAGTCCGAGAAAAATTCGTTTTTCAAGCGGATGAATTACCCCGTGCCAACTATATTCTACGGAACACCAAAAGTATTCTTGAGTGCATTATTGTGAGCACATGTAATCGGATGGAATTGTATGCTGTGGTGGATCAAGAGCATCCAGGGAGCCACATGCTGAAGGCGTTTCTATCCTCTTGGTTTGGTATTCCCGTAGAACAATTTTCCCGGCATCTCTATATTCACGTAGAGGATGATGCAATTCGCCATCTATTCCGTGTAACTACTGGCCTCGATTCCATGGTTTTAGGTGAAACCCAGATTCTTGGTCAGATTCGTGATGCTTTTCAGGTTGCTCAGCAGAATGGAAGCACAGGAAGTGTCTTCAACACGCTGTTTAAGCAAGCAATCACCCTTGCAAAGCGCGCACATTCTGAGACTGAGATCAGTCAAAATGCGGTCTCTGTTAGCTATGCAGCCATTGAATTGGGGAAGAAGATTTTTGGCACTTTTGCGAAGAAGCGCGTCTTATTAATTGGCGCAGGAAAGATGAGTGAACTAACAGCCACTCACCTAAATGCCAATGGCGTTGCAGATGTAATGGTTATCAACAGAACCTTAGAGAAGGCACAGGAGATGGCCCAACGCTTTAATGGAACCGCACTTCCTTGGGATCAATTGGTTGATGCATTATTGGAGGCAGATATTGTAATTAGTTCTACCAGCGCTACCAAGGTGATTCTGAAGGCTGAGGATGTACGCCCAGTCATGAAGCGTCGTCAATACCGGCCACTCTTTATGATCGATATTGCAGTACCTCGTGACTTAGATCCAGTTCTCCAAGAAATTGAAGGCGTTTTTCTCTATGATATTGATGATCTTGAGGGCATTGTAGAAGCCAATTTAAAAGAGCGGGAACACGAGGCAGCAAAAATTGAAGTCATGATTGAGAAAGAGATTGAAGAATTTCAGCAATGGTTAGAGATGATGGGAGTAGTTCCTGTTCTAGCAGCACTCCGAGAGAAGGCGAATAGCATCTATGAAGAGACGATGCGCAGCCTAGAGAACAAGCTTCCAGATCTATCAGAACGGGAACGGAAGCAGATCCGTAAGCATAGCATGTCCATCATTAATCAACTATTGAAGGACCCGATTATTCAAACCAAGGAATTAGCAGGAAACGCTCAGCGTGAGGAGCGATTACAGATCGTGAGCCAAATGTTTGGGATTGAAGAACAAGTGGTACAAAAGCAAAGAATGGATGCAGAACGTCGCCGTCTCGCTGCAGAGCAAACCATTGAGATGGTTGGCCTAACTGTACCATTTGAAAAGGCGCCTGCTCGTTAAGTAGGGGAGGACGTAACGATCAATGTATGGAAATAATTGGCTAATTGATTTTGTAATTTTTCTATATGCATTAAGCATTTTCTTATATTTCACAGATCTTCTCCAAAAAAACCGGAAGGCAAAGCAAATTGCCTTCTGGTTATTAACTATTGTTTGGGTTGTCCAAACCCTTTTTTTTATCGTGCAAATTATGGAAAAAGAGTATTTCCCCATCTTAACATTGTTTGAAACCCTCTACTTTTATTCATGGCTACTGCTCACACTAGCGTGGTTGATCAATTTTCTCTGGCATGTGGATTTTATCTTTATTTTTACCAATCTCATCGCCTTTACCGTCTTGGTCATCTGCTGGTTTGTGAAGCCCGCCCCATCCTTACTTGTAGCAGAGCAACATGAATTGATCTCTGAACTGCTCTTCTTACATATTGGTATGAGCTTGATGAGCTACGTCGCCTTTTCATTATCAGCGATCTTTTCATTCTTATATCTACTACAGTATCGCCGTTTGAAGCGCAAACGAATCAACTATCGTTTCATGCGTCTACCTAGCCTAGATCAGCTTTACCACTTCTCGTACTATCTCAATTTGTTAGGACTTACATTGTTGGTAACAGGACTAATCGTTGGCTCCATTTGGGCTACTAGTATCTTACCGCTGTCTGCATGGGTCCTTGATCCAAAAGTACTTATGTCGGTTGTAGTTACACTCTTTTACTCATACTATTTCTATAAGTATTTGCAAGGAAAAGAGAATGGGAATGGTATTCGCCTTGCCTGGTGGAATTTGCTCTCTTTTAGTACCATTATTATCAATTATATTTTTTCTTCAACCATCTCCCAGTTTCACCTTTGGTTTCCTAACTAATGCACAACCAGAATGAAGGGATTGGAGGAATTAGAATGAGAACAATCATTGTGGGCTCCCGTCGGAGTCAGCTAGCATTAACCCAGACTCGTTGGGTGATTCACCAATTAGAAGCACTTGGGCTTCCTTTTCAATTTCAAATCGAGGAGATCGTCACGAAGGGTGATCAAATTCTCGATGTGGCATTGAGCAAGGTAGGTGGAAAAGGCCTCTTTGTTTCTGAAATCGAGCAGGCCTTATTGGAGGGGCGGATCGATTTTGCGGTTCATAGCATGAAGGACATGCCAGCGGTGATTCCCGATGGGCTCATGCTAGGTGCGGTTCCAAAACGTGTGGATCCTCGGGATGCATTCATATCCAGAGAAGGTATTCCTCTCGCTGAGCTTCCGCAAGGTGCCGTGATCGGAACCTCTAGTCTACGCCGTTCAATTCAGCTTACACAGTATCGATCGGATCTCAAGATCGCCATGCTTCGTGGTAACCTGGATACACGCTTACGCAAGTTAAAGGAAGGCCAGTTTGACGCGATCATCCTTGCTATGGCAGGCCTTCAGCGCCTACAGTGGGAGGATGTGGTGACAGAAGCACTGGATACAGAGATCTGTTTACCAGCTGTTGGTCAAGGAGCCCTTGCCATTGAGTGTCGTGCTGATGATCAAGAGGTTCGCCAGCTCCTTCAACAGATTCATCATGTAGTCACCGCAGAAACAGTGGCAGCAGAACGGGCATTCCTCCGCAAGCTCGAAGGAGGTTGTCAGATTCCAATTGGGGCCTTCTGTGAGAAGCTAGAGAAGGGTTATCGTCTCCGGGGCTTTGTGGCGGATCCAGATGGAAGTGCTTGGCTAAAAGAAGAGATGACTGGTGCAGATCCAGAGACCCTCGGCATTGGATTAGCACAACATTTCCTCGATCAAGGAGCCAAGCAATGGATCGAGCTTGCGAAAGAGAGGATGTAGTGAGATGGATGAGCTACCGCTAAGGGGACGCACCATTGTTGTAACACGTTCAGCGAAGCAAAGTGAAGCGTTTTGTTCCCAACTGGAGCAGCTGGGAGCCAAAGTCCTCTCCCTCCCCATGATCGACATCATCCCTCCGCAGGATCCTGAGCCCTTTCATCAGGCGGTTCAACAAATTACCCAGTATAATTGGGTCATGGTAACCAGTCAAAATGGGGTAGTAGCATTTTGTTATGCATTACAGGAGGAGGGGATAGTTCCCTCGCAATTGACTAACCGTTTTGTTACCGTGGGTAAAAAAACAAAGAAGGCCATGGAGAATTGTGGCATCCAAGTGGAGTTGATGCCGGAGAAATTCGTTGCAGAGGAGATCTGGGCGCTCCTTCAGCATCAGGTGAAGGCTGGAGAGCAGGTGCTCTATCTTCGTGGAAACCTAGCTCGTCCTTATTTGATCGAACAGCTGGAGCAAGCAGGCTTGCATGTAGATGCACCTGTCTGCTATGAGACAGTTCCTGCCCAAGGCTCCATTAAGCCACTCTATGAGCAATTGCTCAAGCAGAAGGTCGATGCGATCACTTTCACAAGTCCATCGACGGTTCATTATATGATCCAAGGGTTACAAACACTTCAATCAACCTTGCCCATTACTGAACTTCTCTGTAATGTGCGGCTGCTAGCCATTGGTCCTATTACTGCTCAGGCGCTTCAAGCCCATGAACTTCCTGTGCATGGCATGGCCGAGGAGCATACAGTAGATGGATTAGTCGTAACACTCTGTAAGCTTTTTTCCGAGACATCTCAGCGATAAACCATTATAATGAGAATGAACATTATTTCACATTGTTCATATGGATGAATCAAGTCAAGTGGATAAATTCATGTGGATGAATCAAGTAGATGAATAGGAGGCTTCGAAAGATGATCACAGAATTTGATCGTCATCGCCGCTTACGGCAGACATCAACCATTCGTAGGATGGTACGGGAAAATCATGTTTCAGTGGATGATCTCATTTATCCCATTTTTGTGGTGGAGGGTGAAAATCATAGGGATCCCATTCCTTCCATGCCAGGGATCTATAACTTTTCCCTTGATCGCTTGAAGGAAGAGATTGATGAAGTGGTACAGCTCGGCATTCCTAGCGTGATTCTGTTTGGTGTTCCACATCACAAGGATGCAGTAGGCTCTGAAGCGTATTGTGATACAGGGATTGTCCAACAAGCAATCCGTAAGGTGAAGGAATGGGCACCGGAATTGGTGGTTGTGGCAGATACTTGTCTCTGTGAGTACACCGATCATGGTCATTGTGGTGTGGTAGAGAATGGGATCGTAAAGAATGATAAGTCGTTGGAACTCCATGTAAAAACTGCAGTGTCACAAGCAGAGGCAGGTGCTGATATTATCGCTCCTTCCAACATGATGGATGGCTTCGTTTTAGCCATTCGCGAAGGATTAGATGAAGCAGGATATACGGATATTCCCATCATGTCCTATGCTGTGAAATATGCATCAGCCTATTACGGACCATTCCGTGATGCTGCTCAGTCAGCTCCACAGTTTGGTGACCGGAAGAGCTATCAAATGGATCCTGCTAACCGCCGCGAAGCCCTGCGCGAAGCGACTTCTGACGCAGTGGAGGGGGCTGACATCCTAATGGTGAAGCCAGGTTTACCCTACTTGGATATTCTACGTGATGTCCGCAACTCATTTGATTTACCCATGGCTGTATATAATGTAAGTGGGGAGTATGCCATGGTGAAGGCTGCAGCTATCAATGGCTGGATTGATGAAAAACGTATTGTAATGGAAACGATGGTAAGCTTCAAGCGTGCAGGTGCTGATCTGATCATCACCTACCATGCAAAAGATGTTGCTAAATGGTTGAAATCAGGAGAAAACTAAGAGGGACGAGGTGAGGCAATGAAGTTCAATGATACATTGTTACGTGCTGCCCGAAAAGAGCCTGTGGATTTTGTGCCGGTCTGGTATATGCGTCAGGCAGGAAGATATGACCCGGACTATCGGAAGATCAAGGAGAAATACTCCCTCGTAGAGATCACCAAACAACCAGAGCTCTGTGCAGAAGTGACGATGTTACCTGTACATAAGCTGGGTGTGGATGCAGCTATTCTCTATTCGGATATCATGACGCCCTTAGAGCCCATGGGAGCCCGTTTTGAAATCGTTGGTGGCCGTGGCCCTGTCATGGATCATCCCATACGAACGGAAGAAGATGTGGAGAAACTACGTGCACTTGAACCAGAGGCTGATTTGCCTTATGTGATGCAGACCTTTGATATCTTAATTAAGGAATTGAACGTTCCACTCATTGGTTTTACAGGTGCGCCTTTTACCTTAGCCAGCTATTTGATTGAGGGTGCACCCTCCAAGAATTATATCTATACCAAACAGATGATGTTTGGCCGCCCTGATTTATGGCAAAAGTTAATGGATAAATTGGGCGATATGGTAATTACGTATATTAAAGCGCAGGTTGCCCATGGTGCGAAGATCGCCCAAGTTTTTGATAGCTGGGTAGGAGCACTTGCACCTTGGGATTATCGTACTTATGTTTTTCCAACCATGCAACGGATCTTTGCCACACTAAAAAAAGAGGTGGATGTTCCATTAATCTATTTTGGTGTGGGTGCTGGGGAGTTGCTTTCTACTTGGGGTGAGTTGGATGCTGATGTCATCGGTTTAGACTGGCGGATCACCATTCCCGATGGCTATCACCGAATCGGTGCACAGAAGGTGGTACAAGGAAACCTCGATCCTACCCTACTGATGGCACCGTTTGAAGTGGTGCAGGAACGGGCGAAAGCCGTGATTGATCAGGGCTTAGATCTTCCTGGACATATCTTTAATCTCGGTCATGGCCTTTTTCCCCAGGCTCCCATTGATCAGTTGCAACGTTTAACGGAATTTGTTCATGAATACGGAGCACAGGTTAAACAGAATAAGTAGGTGATGAACGATGGCCAAACGTAAAATTGCTGTTCTTGTGATGGCGTATGGTACACCTCATACGCTGGATGAAGTAGAAGCCTATTATACGCATATCCGTCGCGGTCGTAAGCCTTCTGAAGAAGCCCTTGCCGATCTAGTGGCTCGTTATGAAGCTATCGGTGGCTGCTCACCGCTCTTTGCTCGGACCCTTCAGCAGGTAAAAGCATTGGAAGATCAATTGAATCAACAGGATCAGGACATTCAATATACTGCTTATCTGGGAATGAAACATATCTCTCCATTCATTGAAGAAGCAGTTGAGCAAATGGCGCAAGATGGGATCAAAGAGGCTGTGGGTTTGGTGCTCACACCTCATTACTCAACCATGAGTGTCGGGAGCTATCTAGAGCGAGCGCAAGAGAGCTGTCAAGCTCATGGGATCAAGCTACACGCCATTCATGATTGGTACCGACTGAAAGAGTTTATCGATACGTTAGCGCTACGCTTACAGAATACGCTAATACAATTGAATACGGTGCCGATTACGCAACAGCGGGTACTCTTTTCTGCCCATAGTTTGCCAAAGCGAATTCTAGACATGAGGGATCCCTATCCCCAACAGCTGAAGGAAACCTGTGAGCTTGTGGCGCAGCGTACTTCTCTTCCTGTATGGAGCTTTGCTTGGCAGAGTGCAGGGAAGAGCGGAGAAGAGTGGCTAGGACCTGATCTTCTGACGATGCTGGATCAATTGGCAGCAGAAGGAGTGAAGGGCGTTGTAAGTTGCCCCATCGGATTTGTCTCGGATCATCTGGAGATTCTTTATGACTTGGATATTGAAGCAAAACAGCATGCGAACCAATTGGGTATAACTTGGTTACGTACACCTTCCCTAAATGCAGATTCACAACTGATAACAGGATTAGCTAACATGATTATGAATCGAATAAAAGAGGGGTAGTGCATGGATAATCAGAAGAAGCAGCAAGTACTAGTGGTCGGTGGTGGTATTGCCGGCTTAAGCACCGCATATTACATCATGAAATATCGTAATCAACATCAACTGCCAGTTACTCTCACCTTGGTTGAACGGGCTGAGCGGTTAGGTGGTAAAATCCGTACTACAAGGATCGATGATTGTATCATGGAGGAGGGCCCTGATTCCTTTATTGGTCGGAAAACCATTATGGTGAGGCTGAGTCAGGAATTAGGTATTGATGATGAGCTAGTAGGCACCAACCCCAAGGCTCGGAAGAATTATATTCTGCTTCATGGTAAGATGCATCTGATGCCACCAGGCTTAATGCTAGGAATTCCAACGCAGTTCAAGCCCTTTGTGAAGACAGGACTTGTTTCGCCAATGGGGAAATTACGGGCTGGGATGGATTTAGTTTTGCCACGAGGCGAGGCGAAGCAAGATGAATCCTTAGGTGGCTTTTTACAACGACGCTTGGGCAAAGAGGTGGCAGAGTGTTTAGCTGAACCGCTACTCTCTGGGATCTATGCAGGGGATACGCAGAAGCTAAGTCTAATGGCTACTTTTCCTAACTTTCGGACCATCGAGCAAGAGCATCGCAGCTTGATTAAGGGGATGATGTTTTCCCGTAAGCCCAAAGGACCTACAGTGGCACCAGGTGCTGTGAATAGTCAAGTGCCTCAGGCTTCTCAAGGAGCTCCATTACCTCCCATTGTGAAGAAGAGTGTTTTCCTCTCCTATGGGAAAGGGTTTGATCGCGTGGTTACACGCTTGGAAGAAGAATTACGCAAAGACTGTGAGGTTAAAACAGGGGTGGAGGTCCAGCGCATTGAACGTGCTGGGGAAGGCTATGAAGTGACGATGAGCGATGGAGTCACTTCCTACTACGATAATGTAGTATTAGCTACACCAACCTTTGTCATGGGAAAATTATTACCCCAGTTCTCGAAGCGGGATCACCTGCTTAATCTCCCTTATGTGACGGTGGCCAATGTGGCTCTTGGTTTTGAGCGGAAGGAGGTTCACCATCCTTTAGATGCATCAGGTTTTGTGATTCCCCGTACTGAAGGACGAAAGATCACTGCATGTACCTTTATTTCGGTGAAATGGCCTCATACAGCATCTGATGATAAGGTGGTGCTCCGCGTATTTATTGGACATGCTGGAAATGAAGCAGACTTGAGCATGAGTGATGAAGAGTTTGTCCAGATTGCCCGTGAAGAATTACGAGAACTGACAGGCATTGATGCTACGCCACTCTTTCATAAGGTAAATCGTTGGCCCCAATCCATGCCCCAATATAATGTAGGGCATCTGGAGCGGATGGCTGAGGTGGAGGAAGCCATTGTTCAAGAGTATCCTGGCCTCTATTTAACAGGTTCCGGTTTCTATGGTGTGGGTGTTCCAGACTGTGTTACACAGGGAGAGAAAGCCGCACGAAAAGTATTGAAGATGGATTAGAAGGGGTGACATAGACATTGACCAGATCATTTGAACGTTCTATCACAGCATTTCAAGAGGCATTAAAGGTAATGCCTGGTGGCGTAAATAGTCCCGTTCGTGCTTTCTGCGCTGTTGAAATGAATCCCGTTGTGATGGAACGGGGAGAGGGTTCCCGTTTATGGGATATCGATGGAAATGAATATATCGATTTTGTTAACTCATGGGGTCCATTGATTCTTGGACATGCCCATCCTTCTGTGTTGAGAGCAGTAACTGAGACCGCTCAAAAAGGAACGAGCTTTGGTGCACCAACTGAAATTGAGACGAAGATGGCACAGCTAGTCATTGAGCGTATGCCTTCAGTGGAAATGGTACGTATGGTCAATTCAGGAACTGAAGCGACCATGAGTGCACTGCGACTTGCCCGTGGCTATACAGGTCGTGCAAAAGTAGTGAAATTTATCGGTGGTTATCATGGCCATTCTGATTCCTTTCTCATCAAGGCAGGTTCAGGTGCAACCGAATTAGGGACACCAGATAGTCCAGGGGTGCCTAACTCCATCGCCCAGCATACCTTACTAGCAAACTATAATGATTTGGCCAGTGTTGAAGCCCTCTTCCAACATTATGGCGACGAGATCGCTTGTGTCTTTGTTGAACCAGTGGCAGGAAATATGGGGACAGTTCCACCGCAACCTGGCTTCCTTCAAGGACTACGTGAGATTACAGAGCGATACGGTGCATTGCTGATCTTTGATGAGGTGATCACAGGTTTCCGTGTCCATCTCCATTCTGCTCAAGGTCGCTATGATGTGATGCCAGATCTAACCACCATGGGTAAGGTAATCGGTGGTGGGCTACCCGTAGGAGCCTATGGTGGTAAGCGGGAGATTATGGAACAGATTGCACCCATCGGTCCTGTGTATCAAGCAGGTACGCTCTCGGGGAATCCTCTAGCCATGGCAGCAGGCTATGCCACATTGCAGGAGCTGAAGCCTGAAGTTTATGAGGAGCTAGAGAAGAAAGCAGCACGCCTCGAAGAAGGCTTCCGGCAAAATGCGGAGGAAGCAGGAATTCCCATGCATATCAATCGGGTAGGCTCCATGGTTTGTCCATTCTTTACCCAAGAGAATGTAGTGGATTTTCGTACAGCAATGACCTCCGATATGAAGCTGTTCAAACGGTACTTTAAGGCGATGCTGGAGGAAGGTATCTATATGGCGCCTTCTCAATTAGAGTGCATGTTCATCTCCACCGCCCATACCATGGATGATATGGAGCAGGCTATTGCAGCAAATCGCAAGGTGTTGAAGAGCCTTTAATTGAATCGAATAAATGGAGAAGCGTTCTCTCATTGGAGAGAACGCTTTTTCTATCCTTTGTACGAATCAGGCGAATACTCGCCCACTTTTTTCATATATTTGAAAGAGAAGTAGCAGTTGAAAGGAGGAGCGGAATGTCGCAAGGAGATGAGGTTCGCCTCTTCGTTGAAGAATCAATACTCTTACCTCGCCAGCAGGTGGGGATGGAGGAGATTCGTGAAATTGAACTGATTCCCCATATCTCAGTCTTTGAGGAACGTGAGAAGGTACTCATCGATGGAATTTTGCTCTGTAGGGGGCGTTATCAGGGTCGAGAACGTACTCCGTTCAGTGAACAGGCCATGCTGGAGAGTAAGCAGGGAATCTTCTCATCGTCGTTTAAGGCAGGAGAGCTATTCCATGAGATCCCTGTACAGATCGAAATTGCCAAGGAACGAATCAACGATATTGAGAAGGTGTATGTGAAGATCGATTCATTTGATTATGATGTGGTGGATCCCCATCAGCTCTTGATCACTGCTGAGCTATGCATCGAAGGTGTGAGGGGTGCGCAGAAGGTAGAACAGGGAGAAACATTTACTCCAAACCCAGATCCCCCTTTTAATTGGGAGGTCTGGGAGCAGTGGAATGAAGAGAAGCTATTAAGGATTGCTGCGGCAGATGATCCCTTACGTGAGGAGACAGAAGAGAAGACTAAGCCCCAGTCAGGATCAACTCCGCTATTCCGTTTTCATGAATCTATGCAATGGAATCTTCCTCGTGAAGAGAGACTGAAGGTGGAGAAACAGGAGGGGAAGAGAATCGAGCAGCATGAAGAGCATGTGAATACAGATCTGCTGGAGGAAGAAGAGGTAAAAGAAACTCTCACGGAACAAAATAGCGAGGAAGGCAGTGAGCAAATCAGCAAAGAGACTAGCGAGGAAATCAACGAGGAGTTTAGTAAGAAAGTTACAAGCATGATGGAAGAGGATGCTCAGGAAAAAATGAATCCTACAGTAGAGGAGTCAGAGTCGCTCCAGGTAGCGAATCCAGCTCACGAAGATGATGAGAAAGGAGCACATCTTTCAAGTTTCTTACCTGAAGGAGATGAAGCTCCGGAAAAAGCAGCTACCCACGAGCAAGAGGAGAGCGTAAGTAAGCAAACCGAAGCTTTAGGGACAGAAAGCAATCAGGAAAGAGAGTCGGATCAAGCAGAAGTCGAGTCGGAAGCAGAGGAAGTTCATGTGGAGGCAGAAGCCACAGCAGAAGAAGTGCAGGAGCAAACTGAAGAGGTCGTGAAAGAGTTTAAGGTAACCATTGGCAAGCGTGCTATTGATGAGGAGAGGAATACAACTGAAGCCTCTTTGGAAGGGATGGACTTAGAGCTCGAGCTTGATGTGGTTGCGGAAGCAACTGAATCACCAGAGAAGGAGCTTCGTTACTACCTCTATCCCGATAAGGAGGATGGTCCAAGCTTTACGAAGGTGAAGCTCTGTATTGTCCAGCGGGAGGAGACCCTTTTTGAGATTGCTCAGCGTTATGAAATGACTCCGAAACAGCTAATGGAGTTCAACCAATTAGCTTCTGCTGAGCTGGCAGAAGGGCAGCTTCTTTATATTCCTACCCCCATATAACGAAATTTGATCACCCGTTCCAATGCAGGGAATGGGTGATTTTTAGATCCAGTCAAGAATCACTGCGAAGTATAATAGGGCTACAATGGTAAGCAAGACCACATCAAAGGTGGTTGGAAAGAGCAAAGTTCGGATAAACTGAAAGATAAGCAGGCTGAGAAAGATATGACGAGCGAGGAGCTTAAACTTAAGATACCAGGATAGTTTACGAAGTTGGTTCATCCAACGCACGGTGAATCACCTCTTCATGCTTAGTCAATATACCATATGCAAGCTAGGCTCATCTTGACAACATGAATTGACGTTTTGCATAAAACTGAGTATGATAAGTGTTATAAAGTTCAATATGGAATGACGATGAGAGGAAGTAGTAGATCTTCACTCCTATGCAGAGAGAGGAACCCTAGGGTGCAAGGTTTCTTATAGTGAAAAGATCGAAGTCGTCCTCGAGTAATCCACTTGAGCACAAGGAGAGCATCCTGTGGTAGAGTGGGTCGGCTTGAGCCGTTATCATGGAAGTGCACAGGGACAGCTTGCGCCCTGTGAAAAAAGGTGGTACCGCGAAAATACCCTTTCGTCCTTTTGGATGGAAGGGTTTTTATATTTTTTGGAGACGAAAGGAGTCGGAATGGATGAACCAGATGGAAGAGATGCCAACGAAGTACGATCCCAAGGAGATTGAATCTCGTTGGTATAAATACTGGTTAGAAGGTAAGTACTTTGAAGCGAAAGGTGGCGATAAACCACCTTATACCATCGTAATCCCACCACCTAATGTGACAGGACGCCTTCATATGGGTCATGCGATGAATACCACATTACAGGATATTCTTACGCGGGCTCATCGGATGCAGGGCTTTGACGCATTATATCTACCAGGGATGGACCATGCAGGTATTGCTACACAAGCAAAAGTGGAAGAAAAGTTGCGTGAACAAGGTGTTTCCCGATATGATTTAGGGCGAGAGAAATTTGTGGAGAAGGTATGGGAGTGGAAGGAATCCTATGCTGAACAGATCCGTCAGCAATGGGAAAAGCTGGGATTAGGATTGGATTACAGTCGGGAACGTTTCACGTTGGATGAAGGTCTCTCGCAAGCTGTTCGTGAAGTCTTTGTTCGACTCTATGAAGCAGGCTTGATCTATCGAGGCAAGTATATTATCAACTGGGACCCTGCTGCACGTACAGCCCTATCGGATATTGAGGTTATTTATAAAGAGGTGCAAGGCGCGCTCTATCACATCAAGTATCCCTTAGAGGATGGATCTGGCTATATTCAGATTGCCACTACCCGTCCAGAAACCATGCTTGGTGATATTGCCATTGCTGTTCACCCTGATGATGAACGCTATCAAGCTCTGATCGGAAAGAAGGCTATCCTACCTTTAGTAGGTCGGGCTATCCCCATCATTGCAGATGATTATGTAGATCGTGAATTTGGTAGTGGTGCTGTGAAAATAACACCTGCTCACGACCCTAATGACTTCGAGATCGGTCTCCGTCATCACTTAGAGCCTATTACGGTTATGGATGAGACAGGAACTATGAATGAGCATGCGCTCAACTATCAAGGCCTTGATCGCTTCGAATGTCGTAAACGGGTGGTTGAGGATCTGCAAACCCTGGGTCTGCTTGTTAAAATTGAAGAGCATCTCCATAGTGTTGGTCACTCTGAGCGAAGTGGGGCAGTTGTTGAACCCTATCTCTCTACGCAGTGGTTTGTGAAGATGCAGCCATTAGCAGAACGTGCCATTGAACGGCAACGGACAGAAGGTAAGGTTCAGTTTGTTCCCGAACGCTTCGAAAAGATTTATCTTCATTGGATTGAGAATGTTCGAGATTGGTGTATCTCACGGCAGCTATGGTGGGGACACCGCATTCCTGCTTGGCATTGCGCAGATTGTGGTGAGATTACTGTATCTCGTGAGGATGCTACACATTGTGCTCATTGCGGTAGCACGAACATCGAACAGGATACCGATGTGCTTGATACTTGGTTTAGCTCAGCGCTATGGCCCTTCTCTACCTTAGGCTGGCCTAACAAAACTGCTGATTTAGAACGGTACTTCCCTACCAATGTGCTAGTAACAGGTCATGATATTATCTTTTTCTGGGTAGCGCGGATGCTCTTTACCTCTCTAGAATTTATGGAGGAGATCCCCTTTAAGGAGACGATTATTACAGGACTAATCCGTGATGCGCAAGGAAGAAAAATGTCCAAGTCGCTAGGTAATGGGATTGACCCCATGGATGTCATTGATCAGTATGGTGCTGATGCCTTGCGCTATATGCTAGCTACTGGAAGCACTCCAGGGAATGACCAACGCTTCTATTGGGAGCGGGTGGAGGCTGCTCGGAACTTTGCCAATAAGATCTGGAACGCATCCCGTTTTGTCCTCATGAATTTGGATGGCTTTACCCTTAAGGATCTGGATCTATCTGGTTCATTACGTACAGCAGATCGTTGGATTCTTCACCGTCTCAATGAGACCATTGCGGATGTAGATCGTTTGATGAAGATGTATGAATTTGGTGAAGTAGGCCGCGTTCTTCATAACTTTATTTGGGATGATTTCTGCGACTGGTATATTGAATTAGCGAAGCTCTATCTCTACGGTGATCAGGAGGATGCTAAACAGCAGACCAAGTCTGTATTGGTCTATGTGCTGGATAAGCTCCTCAAGCTCTTGCATCCTATGATGCCTTTTATTACCGAGGAGATTTGGCAGCATCTTCCTCATGAGGGTGAGAGTATTACGGTGGCGTCATGGCCAGAACAACGGCCTGAATTCAATGATCCTCAAGCGAAAGAGGAAATGGAAGTGATCATGTCCATCATCCGTGCTGTTCGTAATATTCGTGCGGAAGTGAATGTGCCCATGTCTAAGGAGATTCAGCTCTGGATACAGCCACAGGATGAGCATTTTGCCAAGGATATTGAATTGAATCATGATTATCTTGTGCGCTTCTGCAATCCTGAGGAGCTGAAGATCGACATTGCTCTTCAACGACCTGATAAGGCCATGTCAGCTGTGGTAACCGGAGCAGATATCTATTTACCACTGGCAGGTTTAATCGATATTGAGCAAGAAATTACTCGATTAGAAAAGGAACTGGCCGATTTGAATCAAGAGGTGGCTCGTGCTGAAAAGAAATTGTCCAATCCACAATTCGTTGAACGGGCACCAGAGCAAGTGGTCGCACAAGAGCGTGAAAAGGCCAATGATTATCGAATCAAGCGTGAAAAAGTAAAGGGACGTATTAAAGAATTACAAATGTAAATTGCACAAACAAAAATGGTGAAATAAAGGAAGTGTCTAAAGTGGCTACATTTCAAACCGCTGAGGAAGCAATCGATTGGGTACACGGTCTCGTCTCTTTAGGAATTAAGCCAGGATTACGTCGGATGGAATGGCTCTTAAAGGAACTGGATAATCCAGAATTACACCTAAAATTTATTCATATTGCTGGAACCAATGGGAAGGGATCAACTGCTTCATACCTTGCTACGGTTCTTAACGAAGCTGGTTATGACGTGGGTCTCTATACATCGCCATATATCGAGCGATTTCAGAATCGAATTCAATTTAATGGTAAAGATATACTTGATGAGGATCTCGTTACCGTATTAAATCGAATCAAGCCTTTGGTGGACAAATGTGCAGAAGGTCCTTTAGGTAGCCCCACTGAATTTGAGGTGATTACGGCAGCAGCACTCCTCTACTATCGTGAGATTAGCTGTCCCTACTTCGTCGTTTGGGAAACAGGACTCGGTGGTCGTCTCGATGCCACCAATGTGATTTTTCCCATCATTTCAATTATCACAACTATCGGTCGGGATCATATAAATATATTGGGCGATACCATTGAAAAAATCGCAGAGGAGAAAGCAGGAATTATTAAGTCAGGGGTTCCTGTGATTACAGGGGTTGCTCCAGATGACCCTGCATGGCCTGTGATTGAACGGGTGGCTCAAGCGAAAAAGGCGAAGGTGTATCAGTGGAATCAGGATTTTTTTGCTGAGATGGTGGAAGCTCCAACGATCACCATGCCGAAACAGGCGGGTGATGAGATGGGCGTTCATCAATCCATACAATATCGATCTATATTTCACCAATTGGATCAGGTGGAGTTACCCTTACTTGGTGAGCATCAAAAGTTGAATGCCGCAGTTGCCCTGAAGGCACTGGAGGTTTTGGAGAGCTACTATGCCACCATCCTTGAGGAAAAGACCATTCGTCAGGGCATGAAAAAGACCAAATGGGCAGGTCGCTTTGAAGTGATGAAACGGGACCCACTCATTATCCTCGATGGTGCTCATAATGAACCAGGAGCACGTAGTCTGGCGAAGACCATTCAAGAAGTCGAGGTGGAGCTAGAAGGAGCAGTAAAAATCCCTTTAAAGGATAAGCGACTTACTATCATCTATAGTGCTATTGAAGGGAAGGAGATCGATGCGGTGCTTCAGGATCTTGCACCGATGGCTGATCAACTAATCTGTACCAGCTTCTCCGATCGGCGGGCACATTCTGCCGAAGAATTGGGGCAACATGCAGCGAAGTACTTATCACCAGAACGAATTCAAGTCTTTGCTGATTGGCATGAGGCATGGAAAGCTACGCTTCCTACCTTGTCCAAGGAGGATGTCTGTATTGTTACTGGCTCACTTTATTTTATTTCTGAAGTGCGTCAATGGTTGAAGAAGCAAGTCTGATGAAGGAGATGAGGGACGTGTCCGTCAAAGAGCATGTTCATTTTATTGGAGTCGGAGGATATGGGATGAGTGCCGTTGCACGCATCATGGTGGAGTCAGGCTATACAGTCTCTGGCTCTGATATGCAACAGAATGAATTAACCAAGCAATTACAAGAATTAGGCGTAACCATCTATCAAGGTCATGCAGCTGAGCATGTGAATGGTGCGGACTGGGTCGTCTATTCATCAGGTATTCCTTCTGAGAATGTGGAAATGATCACAGCAAAGGAACAAGGAATTCCTCTCTTTCATCGCTCACAGATGTTAGCCCGTCTTGTTAATGAGAAGAAAGGGATCACCGTAGCAGGCTCCCATGGAAAGACCACCACCTCCTCCATGATCGCCTTCTTATTAACCCATGCTGAGTTGGATCCTTCCTTCTTGATCGGCGGCAATGTGGTTGGACTAGGTGGGAATGCTCGAGCAGGTAAAAGCCCTTATGTGGTGGCGGAAGCAGATGAAAGTGATCGTTCATTCTTGCATTATCATCCCTATCTCTCCGTTGTGACCAATATTGAAGCGGACCATCTAGAGAATTATGGCGGACAATTTAGCAATTTATTAGCAGCCTATGAGCAATATCTTTCTCAAGTGCGGGAAGGGGGCATGGCCATCATCTCCATGGATGATCTCCATCTCCGTGAGATGCTCCCGAAACTCCGCGGTGAAGTGATCACTTATGGTCGCCAAGGTGCAGGGGATTACCAAGCTATCAATATTGAAGAGGGGAACTGCTCCATTTCCTTCGATTTACTGGAGTATGGTAAACCATTAGGTCGGATTACATTGCCGGTGCCTGGAAAGCATAATGTAAGCAATGCTCTAGCAGCCATTGCTGTGGGACGGTTCCTGGGTGTGAGTTTCTCTTGTATTGCTGATGCGATGCAGCATTTTACCAATGCGAAACGGCGTTTTCAAATCATCGGTGACATCGATGATTGTCTCATTGTGGATGATTATGCTCATCATCCAACGGAGATTCGTGCAACACTTGAAGCAGCCAAGGGAACAGGTCGACGAATTGTAGCGATCTTTCAACCACAACGCTATACCCGTACTTACTATCTTTTTGAGCAATTTGGTCAGGCCTTTGCTGATGCAGATGAAGTGATCATCACAGATATTTATTCACCAGCAGGTGAGAAACAGATCGAGGGTGTAAGTGCAAAGCGCCTTGCTGAATTAATCAAGGAGAAAAGTAATTCGCATGTTCATTATGTAGCAAGTAAGGATGAGATTTTACAATATCTCCTTAATAAGGATTTAGGGCATCATCTTGTCCTCACTATGGGGGCAACAGATATCTGGAAGGTGGGAACCCAACTTCTAGAAAAGCGGCAGGTAACTCATACAAAACCATAGCAAAAGATGTGTAACGCCTTCTCCCTTTAAGGGAGAGGGCGTTTTTTTATCCATCCCAGTAAATGTATTCCATTCAAACTCATTTCCATGTATAATAGTCCCATAGGTATAAAGAATCATGTTTTAAATACTGAAATAGGCAATAAGAATCACGATAGGGAGGGGGGGAAGATAAGATGAAGCGGTGGCTTATTATAACCTCTTTACTGGGGTCATATCTATTGTTTTTTAACTTTGCTACTCTTGAACATTTTTTTATGGAAGTGGAAGATCATTTTCTGATCTTTATTGCCTTTCTATTTCTCTATCTTCTGGTAAATCTATTTCCTTTCACCATTCATGGCGAAGCATTTACCATGTCGCTAGCCATCACGCTCCCATTTTTCCTTGAATATGGAGTTTTCGCAGAGGCATTTTTAACCCAATTAGCTCATATTTCCGCATTTATTGCGTTGCGGATTTTTTCTATTGAACGGATCGCTATCAATCTACTTATCCTGCTCTATACATCGCTGGGGTCCGGCTTCTTCTATTACTATCTTGGTGGGGAGCTAGGGAAGCCCTTAATTGCGTATACCAGCCATGATCTTTTCCTCGTAATTCTTTATGTATTGGCATATCTGTTGCTGAATCGTTTGTTGGTGAAGTCGGCACGGAGCATGCTTAACAAGGAGAAGATGGAGAACTTTTTTGCTGAAGATTTTTGGCAGGAGTTACTCACCTATGTCATTCTCTTTCCCATCGGCTTTATCATTTATGGATTGTATCAAATGATGGGTGTTGGTTCACTCTTTTATATGGCCTTTCCCATCCTTGCCTTTTCCTATATTTTTCGCCTTTATCACCAGCTTCAAGAGCTGAATCACCGTCTATCTAGACTTAATGAGATCTCACAATTTCTGACGTCCAAGCTGCAGGTAAATGAGGTGGTAAAGGAACTGATTCAATCATTACAGGGTTTGGCTCAATATGATTTTGCCTATCTCTTTCTTGTTGATGAGAAGAGGCATCACTTAGCACCTGTTGCCATCGATGGACCTGCTGTAACTCCAGAGGTTGAAGCTGTCTTCCTGCAGACACCTGTTCCCATTGGAAAAGGCTTGAGTGGGTTAGCAGCAGAGCGCCAAGAGATCATCCGTACCACCAAAAGCAGAAGGGAGGCTCATTGGGAGCATGAACCGCTACTTTTTCAACCACAGTCTTCAATTGTAGCCTTTCCCCTTCTGATTAATCGTAATTTATTTGGCGTGCTTACGCTGAGCACTCAGGAGGCAGGGGTCTACTCGAAGCGAGATGAGATGCTTTTAGGTATCCTAGCTTCTGAAGCAGCCATTGCCTTGAAAAATGCGGAGCATTTTGAAGAGACGAGAAAGAGGGCAGAAGTGGATGAGATGACGGGTCTTTATAATTATCGTTACTTTGAACGTCAATTATATTTACTATTCCAAGAATTAACACCCAATTCCACTATGTCTCTCATTCTGTTAGATATCGATCACTTTAAGCAGGTGAATGATCGTTATGGTCACTATGCAGGGAATCAAATCCTCCAACATATCGCTCAGCTGATGCAAGGTGAGGTGGAGGCACTTCAACTTCAGGATGCCTTTGTTGCCCGTTATGGTGGGGAAGAGTTCGTGGTAGTGCTACCAGAGTATAATGTGGATCAGGCATATGAATTTGCTGACTGCATACGGGAGAAGATCGAACAGAGCCACATTCAGGTTTGTAATGACTTAGAATGCGAGGGGACATCAGAGGAGAACATGGAAGAAGTAGAGATCACCGTCAGCATGGGACTTGCTAACTATCCGCAGCACGCTGAGGATCCCCTTAGTCTCATTCGTCATGCTGACCGTGCTATGTATATTGGAGCGAAGCAAGCAGGACGGAACAAGGTAGCGGTGTATGAGCAGGGATAAGGACGCTGATTACAGAAAAGGCCCTGATAATTATGGCGAAAAATCGAAATCATCTCTATTTACCACTCCATTTTTGGGGTGGTAAATTCGTGAATAATAGGAATTTTGGTATAATTGAAAGAGGAATATGGGGCTGGGGGAGGATGATTCAAGTGAAATTCTATCGGCAAATCGTCTCACTCTTCATCGCAGTAGTCTTGGTTTGTACTAGTGCTTTGCCATCATTGGCTGCAGATGGTGCATCCGATGCGTCAGATCCAAGAGCGGGGCTGCCAGCGGCGAAGGTGCTCTATATTTATGATAAAGACCAAATCGATTTCATTCAGAATAAGCTTGAAGAGCAGCTTACCCAATTTTATCAGGATCTATTTCGAGAGCAGGAGGTAGAAGCCACCTTTATCTCCATGAAGCAATTTGTTGCCTTACGGGAAGAATTGAATGGCAAGTATGACTTAATCATGTTTGGAAAAGGCAACTATTATCCACTAAAGGTTAATATCGGTCTAAATACATATTTCGGTAGTAATGATATCACTCAATATAAGGCAGAACAAATTATCCAATTCTATCTTGATAAAGGGATTCCAGTTCTCCTTCCTAGAGCATTTACTTCAGATAATTATTTAGTAGGAGTCCATCGAGAAGGAAATATCAAGAAGGTGCTTGGTCCGTACTGGGAGGAGCATCCAGAGCGAGTGCTTTTCTATCGAGATGAGGAAGTGTATGGGGAGAAGAATATTTTTGGCGTCATTACCTCTGTGAAAGATCGTGACCGTTTTATCGGAGATCTTCGAACCTACATGGATGCGAATCCACGCCCATATATTCAATTGCTAGATAATCCAATCTCATATAAGGACTCCACAGCTCATTATTATTCGCCTGAAAACGAAATCAAGTTTAACTTTTCCATTCCCAATGAAGGCAAGTTCCAACCTCAACAGCTGAAGGTTAAGCTCTTCATCGACTTTAACTATAATCATCAGTATGAAGAAACTGAAGCAATGGATGAAGTGATTGTTTCTTCGAACCTTGAGGAGTTGGTAAGGAATAAAGATGGTACCTATACCCTTAGCTATCAATTGCCTCATGGCTATTCAGGTCTCTACTATTGGAAACTGAACATTATCGATGAATCTAGTCAGAGACAGGATTATGTTGAGAATTCCTTCCGCTTTCGAGATCATCTAACAAAGATTAAGGTATTACAGGTGAAGAAAAATTTGGATGACCTTGATCTTAAGGCTGATGAGCTGATGGCACAGAATCTATTAGAGTCGGAGGATTATCAGATTGAAACCGATGCCGTGACCTATGCAGAATTTTGCGAATCAACACATGAACAGCTCAATGGTAACTATAATATGGTGATCTTCGGCTTTAAGGATCTGTATAATTCCAAGGAGAATAAGAAGCCAGAGCGGATTCCATCAGAGGTGCTCAACTCTATAAATCAATATATTGCTAGCGGTCAATCAGTTATGTTTACCCATGATTCCATCTATGCAGAGAATTGGTTATGGAACCCGATTGAGAATGATTGGACGAAAAATTTTCGCTCTATTATTGGTCAGACAGACACATGGGATAGTATGGGGTTAAATGCTTTTTTTCCATCAACAAAAGCGATCCGTGTTAATCAAGGATTAATTACCCAATACCCTTTCCTATTACCTGAGCAAATAACTGTATCTAATACACATAATCAATATTTTCAGCTAGATTTAGAGGACCCTTCAATTATTCCTTGGTTCAATATTGATAATGACAGCATCTTTAAGTGGCGTGATAATGTGTATGACACCTGGCATCACTATTACACCTATTCCAAAGGGAATATTACATTCTCAGGAAGCGGACATTTATTAAGGTGGGATATCTATCGAAATGTATTAGATCCACCGACTGAGGATGAACAGAAGCTGCTTGTGAATACGATCTATCGTGCATTCATGGGCTCCAACCATGCACCGATTATTAGTGTGCTCTCACCACAGCTTAATGATGGAAATGAGGTATCACACAGTCCAGAGAAGACCATTCATCTCAAGTTTCGTGTGGATGATTATGATTTTAAAGACCACTGGATTAACAAGGTGGAGGTGAATATTAATCATACCTCCCAGACAGTAGGACACAGTTTGCAACATAAGTATCAGAAGGTGACAAAGGGAAGTACCATCTCATTAGATGTCTCACCAAAGGATCTTCAATTGACTGAGTTCCCCCCCATTGTACCGATTCGTATTGAGGCATGGGATCAATCAGGTGCTAAGGATCAAGTTGAGTTTGTTTTGGTGACAGAACCCTTCAATTTACTAAGCTCACCAAAGCAGGCCTATCTTCCACTAAATACGGATAAATCCAATCAAGTAGAGTTATCCTATACGATCGGTGCCAACCGTTTAGTGAATCAACCATTTGATCTCAAGAATGCTACCTTCCTTCCCATGGTGATTAAGAGTAATGAGCTTCAACAATATGGTGTCAATGAAAAGATCGCCTTCAAAGTAAATGAGAAAAAAAATTCTCCCCAATCAGCTGAGGGGGGAGCAAGCTGGTTTTGGGTAAAGACTGAGCAGAAGGGAAATAATTCAACGTACAACTTTGCTAGTATCGACTTTCTCGAAGCACTTAAAAATGGGAAGGTAGAGCTTGATCCAAGTAAGAATAATCCTGGCGCCGATCCAAGTGGAAAGAACGATGTGTTTATTAACTTCCCATCCAATATGGACCCAAATGCAAAGCTGATTGTTTTTGTGGTAGATGACTTCGACCTCAATAATAATGGCAGTAATGAGCGCAAGCTTCAACTACGTGGCTTTGCTCAATTAGGTGAGGCTGAAGCTGCAAAGGATGGAAATAAGAATTTCAAGGTTCAAAATTATACTCTATTCCCCTATGGAGATTGGAGCTTTTCATTACAGCTTCCCGAGGGATTTGAAGCTTTCGAGAGGCCTGACTGGATCAATGTACAGAAGAATGATCAAGGCGATCTATTAGAAGGATCCTTACCTAAGGATCAGTTTAGCATTGATCCAAACACGTTGATGCCGAATCCCTATACATTCCAGTTCAAATTGAAAGCTGTTAATCGTGAGATGATCTTAAGTCAGCCAGCTTATCCCTTACATGCTTATTTAAAGCAAGAAGGAGAATCAAACTTTTCACAGCCATTTCCAGAGATAAGCTTAATCCCATATCGGCTAAAGCAGATTGGTCCGATTACCCTATTTCAGGGGCAAAGTAAATCGATTTCCTATGAAATTCAACCCAAAGGCTGTCGACCAGGGCTAAGTTTTGAGATTACTGGTCCTCCCGTGGCGTCCATTCATGGTAACTATCTCATCGGGAAGAGTCCAGGAACTACCAGGTTGATTGCCAAAACAACAGATGGCATCCCACTCCAATCAGGAGAAGTACATGTTGTAGGACTAAATAGTGCAGATCTTGAGTTGGAACGAGGAACAGGTAGGAGCATCAACTATCAGTTAACAAACATCAGAGACTATGATCAGAATCAGCTTGTGATCGGTGAGGAGTGGTCCTCATCGAAACCGGACATTTTACTGGTTAATAATAAAGGATATGCCATTGCACTACGAGAGGGTCTAGCAGATGTTACACTCCGTGTGATGCTGCAGGATCCTGATAATCTACAGGTCTACGAATATGAGAAGAAAATTAGGGTAACAGTAGTACCGAAGAAGCATGATGATTGGCGCTATTAAAGGATTCATGGAAGAGATTGAGAGAAGAAGCATCTAAGCAATATTTCGCTTAGGTGCTTCTTCTCTATTTCTCATATTCTACGTATCGTTTTCCTCGAATCACTTCGATTTGGTCAACGCGAGGCAAGCTATCTGCTTGCGTAATATAGAAGCTAGGATCGTAGGTTACTTTCAGCCGTGATTTTTCCAGGTCATCATGGAGAGGGTTATACCCGATCCTGGTTTTAGCACCATTGGTCTTGGTTTCTCCTCGAACGGCATTGATCTCAAGGCTCTCCTTGGCAAAAACGCCACCCTCAATATTGAGGTAAGAGCCGACCCCATAAAGAATCGCTTTACGATCAGTATAGAGGTAGGCTTTTAACTTCTTCTCAGGTTGGAACTTATTATTAAACTCATTGATTCGATTGATCAATAGCTCACCACTGGTTAATAGCACAACGGGATCTTTGCCAGCAATATTGGCTTCATCGATGGTGGTATTTCCCTTTACGTAGATGGTAGAATGATTGAAGTCTACATTCCCACGGATGATGAGCTCTCCTTCTATTAACAAATTCCCAGTGATGCTGAGCGGATCTGGTGGCAATAATATTCCCTGCTCAAGGGCAATCTGTCGTTCCTCTTCTCCGAGAGATAAGGGCTCAATCACTACATCGCCTTCGATGACCAACCATTCTCCATTATTAATTTCCAGGTTGTCATAGAGATAGAATGGTGACTGGCGATCGGAGAATTTGGTGGATTTCGTGATCTGAATTCCATTCCATTTCCACGGTTCAGAGGGTTTCGGATAAAAGGAGGTGTTAAATTGCTCTACACCTCCTAAATTCGGGATGGAACCAATATTGCGTAATTGATCTTGGAAGGAGGATTCTACGTCTACGCTGAGAAATTGATTATTATGGAAAAAGAATTTGACTGCACCATCAAACTGTGTCGTTCCCCATTTTGTTAAGTTACTATCATAATCGTGCAGACTTTCTGTAGATGGAGGGAGATAAAATCTTCCATTGATCGTTGGTTTACACGTTTGAAATGCATCGTTCACTCCACGAAAATAATAATTTGCCGTGGTACTAGGAAGCGTTCCCTTACCAGCATAGACATCCCCTTGGATGAAGGCTCCACCATTGATGGTCAGTATTCCTTCTGTCCCTAAGGCATAGCGTAAAAAGCTCGGGTAGGCACTGACTAATAATTCCTGTACCAGTGTACGCTTTACGCCATCCTCCATCTCGATGGTTGCTCGGAGTTGGAAGGTAGCGAGATATTCCTCTTTACTAGCTTCCTGCAAGCTTGCATATAGTTTTCTATTCTGATCAGGGGCATCCTTGCTGAGGCGGTCGATGCTAGTGATCTCAAAGTCGATACGATCCCCGGGAAGTCCCATTTCATC